>CALWMQ010000118.1 GCA_944382025.1 uncultured Clostridia bacterium
AACCACCGGGCTGCAAGAATAATGGCTCTTGTATGGCTGTTATCAAATTGTTATCAAAAGACTTCTCCGAACGCCGCAAACCCGCATAAATACTGGGTTTTTACAGCGTTCCGTTTTACTCCCACTCAATAGTAGCGGGTGGTTTAGAGGTGATGTCGTACACAACCCGGTTAACGCCCTTCACCTCATTGACAATCCGGGATGAAGCGACACTCAGCACATCCCAGGGTAACCGAGCCCAGTCGGCGGTCATAAAATCGGAAGTGGATACCGCTCTTAGGGCGATCGTGTAATCATATGTCCGGCTATCCCCCATAACCCCTACACTGCGCATATCGGTCAGCACCGCGAAATACTGGTTCACTTCTTTTTCCAATCCGGCCTTGACCACTTCTTCCCGGAAGATAGCATCTGCATCCCGCAGGATTCCCAAACGTTCCCTAGTCAACGCGCCGATGCACCGTACCGCCAAGCCAGGGCCAGGGAAAGGCTGACGCCATACCATATGATATGGTAACCCCAGCTCCAGACCGGCTCGGCGTACTTCATCCTTAAAGAGATCCCGCAGCGGCTCGCATAGCTGAAATCTCATCCGTTCCGGCAGCCCTCCCACATTGTGGTGAGACTTGATGACAGCAGCTTTGTCGCTTCCGCTTTCAATCACGTCGGGATAAATCGTCCCCTGTACCAGATATCCTACGTCTCCCAGCTTATTGGCCTCATCCTCAAACACCCGGATAAATTCCTCGCCAATAATCTTGCGTTTCTGTTCCGGCTCCGAAACCCCGGCCAGCCTATCCAGAAACCGATCCGCTGCATCCACCCGAACAAAATTGATATCATAGTTCTTGGTAAACATTTCCTCTACCATGTCCCCCTCGTTTTTTCGCAGGAGGCCATGATCCACAAAAATACAGGTAAGCTGGCGGCCAACCGCCTTGGCCACCATGACGGCCGCCACCGAGGAATCCACACCGCCGGATAGGCCGCACACGACTTTCTCATCCCCGATCTGTTCCCGGATCCTTTGGACGGCGCCATCTACAAAGGAGTCCATCCGCCAGTCTCCGGAACAGCCGCACACGTCAAACAGGAAATGCCGTAGCATCTCCTGTCCCTTCAAGGAGTGCATCACTTCCGGGTGGAACTGTACCGCGTACAGGCCTCGTTCCGCATCCTCCATGGCGGCACAGGGACAATGGGGTGAAACAGCGGTAATACGAAATCCTTCCGGCGGTAACGCGACATAATCGGTATGGCTCATCCAGACCTGCTGATCTTCATCCAGGCCTTGGAACAGCACGCTGGAGGTATCAACTCGGACAACAGTGGCCCCGTATTCGCTGGCTACCTCTCCCTGGGCATCCTTGGCGCTGACCACCGTGCCTCCAGCCAAGCTGGCCATCAGCTGCGCCCCATAGCAAATTCCCAAAACCGGTATGCCCAGCTCCAGAATTTCCTTCTGGTACCGAGGGGATTCCTTCTCATAAACGCTATTGGGGCCGCCGGTAAAGATGATCCCCTTATATCCCCCTTCCCGGATCTCCTCCAGAGGGGTCTGGTAGGGCTTTACTACCGAATATACCCCGGCATCCCGCACCCGACGGGCTATCAGCTGATTATACTGTCCCCCAAAGTCCAGTACCAATACCGTTTCATTTGTCATATAGTGTCCCGACCCTTTCCAGTTTCACAGGATAATAACGCCAGTCCCGGCCATCTCAGCGGCGGATCAGTTCCTGACGTCCCGGCCCATTGGAAACCATGGTCACAGGCACCTGCAGCTCTGATTCTATAAATTCAATGTATTTCCGGCAATTTTCCGGCAGATCCTGATATCTGGTGATCCCTCTGACATCCTGTTTCCAGCCCGGCAACACCTTCAGAACCGGTTTTGCTTTATTCAAGGAGGGCGTAGTGGGGAACTCTGTAGTCACCTTTCCATCAATCTCATATCCTACGCACACCGGGATTTGATCTAAATACCCCAGGGCATCCACTACCGTGAGAGCCACCTGGGTAGCGCCTTGAGCCTGGACGCCGTACCGGGACGCCACGCAGTCAAACCAGCCCATCCGGCGGGGACGGCCGGTAGTGGCACCGAATTCCCCAGCGTCTCCTCCGCGCATCCGCATCTCCTGAGCCTCATCCCCGAAGATCTCGCTGACAAACGCTCCGGCACCTACGGCGCTGGAATAGGCCTTCACCACCACGATAATGTCCTCGATAGCGTATGGGGGCAGGCCGGCGCCGATAGCGCCGTATCCCGCCAGGGTGGAGGAGGAGGTCACCATGGGATAGATGCCGAAATCCGGGTCCTTTAACGTGCCTAATTGACCCTCCAGCAAAATGGTTTTCCCCTCCTTCCGGGCCTCCCGCAGGAAGGAATACGTATCCCCCACGTAAGGAGCAATGGCGTCTCGCTGCGCCATCAGACCCCTGAAAACCTCATCTGTATCCAAAGCCGGCTTGTGGTAGAGGTGGGTCAATAGGGTATTTTTGACCTCCAGAACCCCCTTGAGCTTGTCATAGGCATAGCTTTCGTCAAACAGCTCGCACAGCTCAAAGCCAATCTTGGCGTATTTATCGGAATAAAAAGGCGCAATACCGGATTTGGTAGAGCCGAAGGACTTGCCTCCCAGCCGTTCTTCTTCATACTGGTCAAACAGCACATGATAGGGCATGACCACCTGTACCCGGTCGGATACCAACAGATGAGGATGAATGCCTTTGCTTTCCAGATCCGCGGTTTCCTTGAGAAATTTTCCCATATCCAGGGCTACGCCGTTGCCAATGATATTAGTGATGTGGTCGTAAAACACACCCGAAGGCAGCTGGTGCAGGGCGAATTTACCATACTGGTTAATAATGGTATGACCCGCGTTACTGCCGCCCTGGAACCGGATCACTACATCAGACTGGGCCGCCAGGGCGTCAGTAATTTTACCTTTTCCCTCGTCGCCCCAGTTGGCGCCTACAATTGCTCTGACCATGCTGTCAACATCCTTTCACATCGTAACACCATTGCGTATCAAACAGGGTATGCTCCAGTGACCGCTTTCCGCAGGATGTGGGTCCCGCTGAAAGCTTATTGCTATAACTGATTTATTATACCGTTTTTGGCTCTCTCCCGCAAGGCTTTCCCGGAACTTTCCTTTAGAAAAATTGACAAATTATAATATTTGCATAACAATGAAACAAAGGAATGACGAGGATTGTCCATGAAAGATATTACCGCCTGTCGTCAAGTCGCTTTATCCAAGCCCAACTTTATCCGATGAGACCCGATCTTTCCTCTTTTTTGTTTAACTGCCTAACATGTATTGCATACTT
Source organism: uncultured Clostridia bacterium (assembly GCA_944382025.1). Taxonomy (GTDB): domain Bacteria; phylum Bacillota; class Clostridia; order Oscillospirales; family Acutalibacteraceae; genus UMGS1623. Next base: position 3,334 of record CALWMQ010000118.1, read on the forward strand.
CTTGCGCCTGGTTTAAATGTATGCTATACTAAAAGGTAGACAATATTACGGTAAAGGAGAATTTCCATGTCCGGACACTCCAAATGGAATAATATTAAAAGGAAAATAGAGAAAACTGATGGCCAAAAAGCTAAAATTTTCACCAAAATGGGCCGGGAAATCGCTGTGGCGGTAAAGGAAGGCGGCGGCGCGGACCCCAACTCTAACTCTAAACTCAAGGACGCTATCGCTAAGGCTAAAGCGAATAATGTGCCCAACGATAATATTGAACGTATTATTAAAAAGGCTGCCGGGGAAGGGTCCGCCGACAATTATGAGGCTCTCCAGTATGAAGGCTATGGTCCCAACGGCATTGCCGTTATCGTGGAAACTCTGACGGATAACCGGAACCGTACCGCTGGGGATCTGCGACATTATTTCGATAAATTTGGCGGCAATCTGGGACAGAACGGCTGCGTCAGCTTTATGTTTAACAAAAAAGGCATCTTGGCTATTGAGGCGGAGGGTCTGTCTGAGGATAAGGTCATGGAAGACGCTCTGGAGGCTGGCGCTGCCGATTTCAATACCGATGGCGATATATTTGAAATCACAACGGAACCAGAGGATTTCTCCGGTATTCGGGATGATCTGGAAGCGAAAGGCTATGACTTTGTCTCAGCCGAAATCGAAATGGTCCCCGATGTGTATTCCTCTATTGACGATCCGGAACTGGTCACCAAAATGGAAAAACTCCTGGACGCCCTGGAGGATAACGATGATGTTCAGAACGTCTGGCATAATTGGGACAGGCCTGATGATGAGGATGACGACTAAGTTTTAAACTGCCTGGAAAAACCCGTTCCAGGGGAGGACTTCGGGGGCTCTTGCCCCTCACCCCGCCTCCCCTTGCGGTGCCCAAAACCGCCCCCGCCGCTCTCGCAGCTGCCGGTTTTGACCGCGGCGCCAACCCCTGCTCGCTGCTTCCCGCACCGCGGGCGCTCGCAGGCGTTGCCTTTTGTAA
>CALWMQ010000119.1 GCA_944382025.1 uncultured Clostridia bacterium
AGGTCTCCCTAGGCAGGGAATATTGGAAAGACAAATACTTATCCAACGCCGACTCATTAAATTCCTTCACAAAATCCGGATGTTCCAGAATGCATTTGATTTCAGAGGCGTATATCAGCCGTCCATCGGGGAGCAGGGTATAATGCATAGGCTTGATGCCAAACGGGTCCCTGGCAAGGAACAGGGACTGTTCCTCTTTATCCCAGATAGCGAAGGCAAACATACCCCGAAGCCGGTTTAACAGTTCCTCTCCCCATTCCTCATAACCGTGCAGCAGCACTTCGCTATCGGTTTCGGTGGAAAAGGTATGGCCGGCTTCCAGCAGCTGCTCACGCAGCGCCCGATAATTGTAGATTTCCCCATTGAACATTAAAACTTTGCTCTGATCCTCATTATATATGGGCTGGCTGCCGCCGCCAAGGTCGATAATCGACAGGCGGCGAAAGGCCATGGCGATCCCTCTATCCAAATAATACCCCTGGGAATCCGGCCCCCTATGGGTAATCTTATCCGCCATCTGACGGAGAACCTCTTCCCGGCTGCATAACTCGCCGGTAAACCCGCAGAAACCACACATGCTGACAACCCCATTTCCATCTCAGCTATCCATACCGATATAGTATACCAAAAAAAACCACGTTTTAAAATACCAAATAAAAAAAAAGCAGGCCGCATTCAGCCGCCTGCCTTGTATAAATGATCTTCGCCCGCCTTTTACAAAAGGCAACGCCTGCGAGCGCCCGCAGTACGGGAAGCAGCGAGCAGGGGCTGGCGCCGCGGTCAAAACCGGCAGCCGCGAATGCGGAGCATGCCGGTTTTGGGCACCGCAAGAGGAGGCGGGGACGAGGGGCAGCGCCCCCGAACGTATCTTCCCCGAAACCAAACCCCACCTGTTATTTCCGCATCAGGGTGGCCATAACCGCCTTCTGAGCATGGAGCCGGTTTTCCGCCTCATCAAAAATCTCGTTGGCATGGTCCTCAAACACCTGGGCGGTAATCTCCTCCCCACGGTGGGCGGGAAGGCAGTGCTGAACCATGCAATCGGCATGGGCCACGCCAAGCAATTCCTGGTTCACCTGGTATCCGGCAAAAATTTCCCGGCGTTGAGCGGCTTCTTGCTCCTGCCCCATGGAGGCCCACACATCGGTAAAAATAGCATCCGCATCGGCGGCCGCCTCCGGGCAGCTTTCGGTAATCCGGAATTTATCCCCATAGGCCTTAGCGAATTCCAGAACCGCCGGATCAGGGCGATGACTTTTGGGGCAGGCGATGGACACCTTCATCCCCATCTTAAGGCCGCCCACAATCAGGGAGTTGGCCATATTATTCCCGTCCCCAATATAGCACATATTCAACCCTTCCAAGGTACCCTTGTGCTCCCGAATGGTCATCAAATCCGCCAGTACCTGGCAGGGATGGCAGAAATCCGTCAGACCGTTGATAATGGGGATAGAGCCGTATTCAGCCAGGGCTTCTACTTCCCGCTGCTCAAAGGTACGGATCATAATCCCATCCAGGTACCGGGACAGTACCCGTGCGGTATCTTCCACCGGCTCGCCGCGTCCGATCTGAAGATCCCGGGAAGACAGGAACAGCGCCTGTCCCCCCAGCTGGTACATACCGGTTTCAAAAGAAACCCGAGTACGGGTAGAGGATTTTTGAAAAATCATTCCCAAGGTCTGCCCGGCCAGGATTTTGTGTTCAATACCGTGTTTCAGCTCATATTTCAGCTGGTCGGCCAGATTCAGAATATCCATAATCTCTTCCTTGGACAAATCCAGAAGTTTCAATAAGTGCTTCATAGGAGGTCATCCTTCCATTTACTTTTAGTATACTAATTAATATTTTATACTATTTATTATATATGCTGCAACACAAATTCCAAGGCTGTCAGGCCCGTATCGATTTCCTTGCGAGAAATGTTCAGGGGCGGCAGCAGCCGAAGCAACGTTTTTGCTGTCAGGATCAACAGGCCGTGTTCCAGGCATTTTTCGGCAACCGCGCGAGCGCCTCTTTCAGGATCGTTTTCTGTATCCAACTGTACCCCAATCATCATCCCTAATCCCCGGATATCCTTGACATGGGGCATGGCGGCCAGCCGGGAACGGATATACTGCCCTTTTTCCGTCACTTCCGTCAACAACTGCGGGTCAGTCAGCTTTTTCAGCATGTACCGTCCGGCTGCGCAGGCTACTGGATTGCCTCCAAAAGTCGAACCGTGCATTCCGGCAGATAAAACAGTACCTAACGCCTCCGTGCACAGGCAGGCACCTATAGGCAAACCGCCTCCCAGTCCCTTGGCCATGGTAACGATATCCGGCCGGATTCCCGCATGCTCACAGGCCAGGAATTTGCCTGTCCGTCCGGCACCGGTTTGAACCTCATCCACAATCAGCAGCACATCTCGCTGAGCACACAAATCCCGTACCTGACGCAAATAGGCCTCATCCAGAGCAATGACACCGCCCTCACCCTGGACGCACTCCAGCATGACAGCGCAAACCGTCTCCTCCATAGCGGCTTCCAGCTCCGCCGCATCCCCCGCAGGGACATAACCAAAATCCCCTGTAAACGGGAAAAAGTACTGATGGAATACCTCCTGCCCGGTAGCGGCCAGAGTGGTCACCGTCCGTCCATGGAAAGAGTTGACCAGGGTCAGAATCCGGCTGCGCCCTGTGCCGTATTTATCAAAGCTGTATTTCCGAGCCAGCTTGATGGCGCATTCGTTGGCCTCGGCGCCGGAGTTGCACAGAAACGCCCGGCCCATGTGGGCAGCCTGACAGAGTTCCTTGGCAAAAGCCACCTGTACCGGACTGTAATACAGATTGGACGTGTGCTGGAGCGTGGCCGCCTGTTCCGTAACAGCCCGTACCCAGCCCTCTTCACAGTAGCCCAGGGCATTCACCCCTATACCGCTGCCAAAATCAATATATTCCTTCCCCTCCACGTCCACCGCTGTGGCACCATGGCCCTGTTCCAGGGCTACCCCAAACCGGCCATAGGTAGGCATCATCGATGCCCTTTCATCCGCTTGAATCTGTT
>CALWMQ010000120.1 GCA_944382025.1 uncultured Clostridia bacterium
CGATGCCACAGGTCAGAAGGGGTTCCGCCGGGTCACCATAGCCCGGCCGCTTGCCTTATTACGCGCCGGCTTGCTGGACGCTCGGCGGCCCCCCGGCAGCTTCTCGATGGTCATGCCGGCCGCTACCGCCATCAGCTGGTGCCCCAGGCCCCAGCCCAGCATCGGCTTGCCGACAGCCGCCAACCCCTTGATGATCTCCACAATCTCCGGATTGTCCCAGGGATCCCCGGGACCATCGGACAACACGATACCATCAGGATTCGTCTTCAGTATCTCCTCTGCCGGAGTATAGGCCGGATAGAGGGTGCAGGAACATCCCCGGCTCAGGAAGAATTCCAGAATGGAACGGCGGAAACCGTAGTCCGGGATCGCGATCTCATAAGCGGCGTTGGCCGCTTCCCACCGTTGAGGCTCGCTGACGGTGATCTTCCCCACCGCCGGGGGCACCCGGTAGGCTTTCATTTTCGTCAGCCGCTCCTGGGTTACCTCCGGGGTATCGGTAATCATGCCGTTCATCACCCCATGATCCCGGATATGGCGGGTCAACGCCCGGGTATCAACACCGCACAGGCCGGGAATGCCCAACCGGCACAGGTACTCATCCAGGGTTACGAATTCATGGGCATCGGTGGGTTCCACGCACCATTCCCGTACAATGTAGCCGCTGGCAACAAATTTGGAGGGGCTCACAGGATCAATGCCCCGGTTTCCGATCAGGGGATAGGTCTGCACCACAATCTGGCCTGAATAGGTCGGATCCTGGAGCAGATCCTGACAGGTGGTCATGTCGGTATTAAATACCACCTCACCCAAGGCATCCCCCTCAGTGCCGCGAGCGGCACCCATGGCGTAGCCCTTGTACACCGTTCCGTCTTCCAACAATAGATAAGCCGTCTTCATTCACGATTCCTCATTTCTCCGCATGGCGGTCCGTGTTGTATATGATAAGTATTTCTCCAGCCAATCAAAGAGCGCCCAGGATGTCATCCCGCATCCGCAGTGCTTCCCGGCGGGCCGCACCGGCATAATCCTCAGGGGCGCAGCCTTCCTTTTTCCAGGCACAAAGGATACCCCGGGAGGAGTTAACCACAGCCCCCAGGCCGTCCTTGTCAAAGGCACCGGCCACATCCCGGGCCCCACCCCCCTGAGCGCCGTAACCTGGCACCAGGAAGAAGGTATGGGGCAGTTCCCGCCTAAGCTCGGTTAGCTGCTCAGGATAGGTGGCGCCCACCACCGCGCCCACACCGCTGTAGCCATATTCCCCGGGAAGTTCCTCTCCCCAGGCTTCACACATGGCACCCATGCGGCGATACACCGGCAGGCCGTCAATCAGCCGGTCCTGAAGCTCGCCAGAGGAAGGATTGGAGGTTTTCACCAGCACAAAGATACCAGTGTCCCGCGCCCGGCACACCTCCAGCAGGGGCCGGATTCCGTCGGAGCCCAGGTAACCGTTGACCGTTAAGGCGTCCCCACCGAAGGGGGTCAGGGTCTCGCTCCCTACCCGCACGGTGCCCATATGGGCCGCGGCATAGGCTTCCATTGTAGTGCCAATGTCGTTGCGCTTCCCATCGGTAATGACAAACATTCCTTTTTCCCGGGCGTAGGTGATGGTTTCCTGCAGGGTTCTGACACCCTGCCAGCCCATCATCTCATAGTAGGCCGCCTGGGGCTTCACCGCCGGGACAATGTCAGCCAAAGCGTCTATGATCCCTTTGTTGTATTCCAAGATAGCCGCCGCCGCTCCTTCCAATGTTTCGCCGTGTGCGGCAAACGCCTTTTCTACAATATACCCCGGAATATACTCCAGCTTGGGATCCAGTCCTGCCACCGTAGGATTGCCGGTCCGTTTGATGCCTTCGATCAGTCTGTCCAGTGCCATAGTCATCCTCCATCTTTTTATTCCCTTATATATTCCAGCGACAGGGGATCTCCCAACAGATGTCCCGCCTCGCTCTGGGGCAGTTCCTCTACATCTCTCAGCCGGCTTTGTATGATCTCGGTCCGCTTGGCGGCCCGTCCCAAATTATCAGTCGCCTCAGACAGCTTTTTCTGGGTCGCTTCCAGTGCCTCACCGAAACGGCTGAACTCCAGCTTGATGGCCCCCAGCATCTTCCACACCTCACCCGACCGTTTCTGGATGGCCAGGGTCTTGAACCCCATCTGCAGGCTGTTCAGGAAAGCCCCCAGGGTAGTTGGCCCCATAATGGTGACCCGGCAATCCCGCTGAAGCATGGCGCATAGTTCCGCCCTCCGGGTCACCTCAGCGTACAGCCCTTCAGTGGGCAGGAACATTATAGCAAAATCCGTGGTATAAGGCGGCACGATATATTTGTCCCGGATACTGCGGGCGTTTTCCTTGATACACCCTTCTAACTCCCGGGAGGCGGCATCCATTTGAACCATGTCCCCCTGCTCTGATGCCTCCGCCAGCCGGATGTAGCTTTCCATCGGGAATTTAGAGTCGATGGGGAGGTACAAAGGCTGATCTCCCTCTTCCCTGCCCGGCAGGCAGATAGCGTATTCCACGATCTCTCCCCGCCGGGGCGCTACCTTTACATTGGCCCGATACTGCTGGGGCGCCAGGAGCTGTTCCAGCAGGTTTCCCAAGGCGATTTCTCCCCAGGTACCCCGGGTCTTTACATTGGTGAGAACCTTTTTCAGATCCCCTACACCCGCAGCCAGGCTCTGCATGTCCCCCAACCCTTTGTATACCCGTTCCAACTGGTCATTGACCGCCTTAAAGCTCTCTCCCAGCCGGGTTTCCAGGGTGCTCTGCAGCTTCTCATCCACCGTCTGCCTCATGCTGTCCAGCTTACGGGCGTTGTCCTCCTGTAACGCCCGCAGGCGTGTCTCCATGGTTTCCTGCATCCCCATCAGGCGGCGATCCATCATCCGGCTCATCTGGTCGATATTGGCGCCCGTAATCTGGCCGGCATTTTTCAGGGAGTTGTCCACCTCCTGCCTGAGCAGGCTCATCTGCTGGGCGGACTGGCGGTTTTGCTCTCCCAGTTCCTTTCGAAACTGGTCATGGGTCAGACCGCCCCGCCCACGGAACAGGACCACCACAAGCACCACCAAATTCAGCAGCACCGCGGCAACGGATAGGATCAGGCTCAGATTTTCCATGGCGCTAATCCCTCCGAAAATACCGCTCGGCCTCCCAGCAGGGTCAGCTTCACCTTTCCGGTCAGAGCCATGCCTTTAAAGGGGCTGTTCCGGGACTTGCTACGGAACCGATTCGGATCCACGATCCATTTTTCTTCCGGGTCAAACAGGATGAGGTCCGCCGCGGAACCGGGACACAGGGTTCCCCCAGGAATTCCCAGCCGCCGGGCAGGTGCCCAGGACATCAGCTCAATCAGCCTCTCCAGAGGGATTACGCCGGTCTTTACCAGATAGGTAATACCAACCGCTAGGCTGGTTTCCAGCCCCACCGCCCCATTGGGTGCCTTTTCAAAACTTGCTTTTTCTTCCGGTGCGTGGGGGGCATGGTCTGTAGCGATAACGGTCAGGGTACCATCCCGCAGGCCCTGCAAAACCGCCGCTACGTCTTCCTCTGTGCGCAGCGGCGGATTCATGCGGTAATCGGCGTCCCGGCTCAGCAGCAGCGCGTCGGTTAGGGCAAAATAATGGGGAGCCGTCTCACCGGTGACAGCCACGCCGCGGCGGCGGGCATCGCGGATGAGCTCCACACTCCCTTTTG
>CALWMQ010000121.1 GCA_944382025.1 uncultured Clostridia bacterium
GGATCACCGACCATTCATTTTCTTCCGGGGCAAAGGTACAGGTAGAAAACACCAGACGGCCGCCGGGGCGCACCATCCGGGAGGCGTTATACAGGATATCCTTTTGGCGGCGGGCGCAGAGCCGAATATTGTCCAGGCTCCAGTGATCCAGGGCGGCGGGTTCCTTGCGGAACATCCCCTCGCCGGAGCAGGGGGCGTCAACCAGCACCCCATCAAACCAGCCTGGGAGCCGGGAAGCTAAGAGGGCCGGTTCAGCGTTGGACACCACGCTGTTGCGCACGCCGCAGCGTTCCAGATTTTGAAGCAGAACCTGGGCACGGGACCGGACATACTCGTTGGCCCATACCAGGCCGGAGCCTGCCAGGGCAGCGGCAATCTGTGTGGTTTTGCCCCCTGGCGCGGCGCAGAGATCCAGAATAGCCTCCCCCGGCCGGGGATCCAGCACCGTTACCGCCGACATGGCGGATGGCTCCTGCATATAGTAAGCGCCGGCGTGGTGAAGGGGATCCGCGCCAGCCTTTAAGGATTCCCGCAGAATAAACCCCTGAGGGGAAAACGGAGACGGGAACAGGGGAATGGGGAAAATACGCTGAAAGGCCTCTACGGAACATTTCAGGGTATTCACCCGCAGCCCTCGGCCGGCAGGCCGCTGAAAGGCGTCGGTGAAATCGGTATAAGCGTTGCCCAGCAAGATTTCCATCCGCCGGCAAAATTCCAGGGGAAGTTCCATCCGGGTACTCTCCGTTCTTTCAATCGATAAGGTATTAAAATGCCCCCAAGGGATGGCGGGACAGCCAAATGGATGCGGGGGTGTGCCCTGTTTGAAGGGAGGGGACGGCTGAACCCATTGGGAAACATATGCCGGACAGGATAGCACCGGCAGGGCATAGCGCCAGGGCCGCCCATGCGACAGGCGGCACAGGGGTGAGGGAAACAGGCGGTATCACGGTTCCCGGGGAGCGGCCTTCCGCCTGAAAGCCGGATGCGGGAAAACGCCTGGCAAATGGCTGTTGTCCTCTGGGGGATGAAGCGGCCCATGGGGCGCAGGCGTTGTCCGCCGGGATCCCTGTCCATAAAAGCCGCCCGGAGAAGACGGGCCGGGTCAGTCCCAGAACAGGTTGGTGGACAGGTACCGTTCACCCGTATCCGGCATAATGGACAGAATCGTTTTCCCCCGGTTTTCAGCCCGGCGGGCCAATTGCGTAGCGGCGTGAAGGGCGGCTCCGGAAGACATGCCCAGCAGAAGTGCCTCGGTTTTGGCGATATGGCGGCAGGCGGCATATGCCTCATCGTTCCGCACCGTCATCACGCCGTCCAGCAGAGCCGTATTGAGGATAGGGGGACGGAATCCGGCACCCAGACCCTGGAGGCCGTGGGGGCCGGCCCTTCCTCCGGAAAGGACAGGGGAATCCGCGGGTTCCACAGCGATAATTTTCACATGGGGCAGGGCCTCTTTGAGCACTTCGCCCACGCCGGTCAACGTCCCTCCGGTGCCCACACCGGCCACGAAAATGTCCACCTGCCCCTCGGTATCCCGAAGGATTTCCCGGGCTGTGGTACATCGATGGACAGCGGGATTGGCCTGGTTACCGAACTGCTCGGGCAGCCAGGCACCGGGAATTTCCCGGGCAAGCTGTTCGGCCCGGGCGACCGCTCCTTTCATACCGGAGGGGCTGGGTGTCAGCATCAGTTCGGCGCCCAAAGCCCGTAAGAGGTTGCGGCGCTCTATATTGACGTTATCCGGCATGGTAAGGATTACCCGATAGCCCTTAGAGCCGCCTACGAACGCCAGGCCAATACCGGCGCTGCCGCTGGTGGCTTCGATAATGGTGCCGCCCGGTTTCAGCAGTCCTTTGGACTCCGCATCCTCCACCATTCCCAGGGCCACGCGATCCTTGGTGGACCGCAGGGGATTGAAGCATTCCAGCTTCAGCAGCAAGCGGGCTTCGCAGCCTTCGGCTTTCATGTATCGCCGGGGTTCCAGCAGAGGCGTGTTTCCAATCAGGCTTGTCAGGGCCTGGGCGATCTGGGGCATAAGGTCACATCCTTCTGACCGGAAGGGCCGGCCTGTTTATCCTAGTTACCTTATTGTACCATTCCCTCCCCAAAAGCACAACCCTTGACCGGCCGCTGCGGCAAACCCACACCCCGGGCATGAGGAGAACAGCCCTTCGGCGCATAAAGGAACCCCCTCCCGGCCATCCTGAGGACAGCGGGGAGGGGGGAGGCAAAGGGATCAGGCGTGCCGGCGCCGGCGTTTCATCCACAGGATGGTATCCCGAATGGTTTGGTACAGGTCCCGGGGATGATAATTCAGCTCACGGGTGGCTTTATCGTGGGAAAAGCGGTCATTGCTGCGGAGGGTATACAGAGAATATTTGGTATATAAGGGGCGTATTTTTTTCCATTTGGCGATACGTTCCATAGCGGGGGCTGCCGCCTTGGCCATCCACATGGGCAGTACCGGCAGGCGTCGGCCTCCGCCCACATCCTTAACCATTTTCAATACATCCTTGACCTCATAGTGCCGGTTTGACAGGATATAGCATTCTCCTGTCCGGCCTTTTTCAGCGGCGGCAATGCAGCCGGCCGCTACGTCCCGGACATCCACGAAATCATAACCGCCGCTGACGCAGGCTGGGAGGCGGCCGCAGATATAATCGCTGATCATCTGGACCAGGTGGTTGCGGGAGGAGTCAAAAGGCCCCAGAATCCCGGAGGGATGTACCACCACGGCGTCCAGCCCTTCCCGAACCGCGTCCAGCACGATCTGAGTGGCTTCCGCCTTGGTTTTGGCGTATCCCCCGACCACCTGGTCGGCGGAGAAATGATCCACCTCTTCCAAAACCTGCAGCTTGTTTTTTTCGGGAATGGCGTGGACCGAGCTGACATATACCAGCCGTTTGACCTGATGCTCCCGGCACAGTTCCACCATGTTCCGGGTTCCCCCCACATTGACTTCATACATGGACTGGGAAACCTTTTCAGAGATATCAATGATTCCGGCGGTATGGAAAACGATGACCTCCCGGTCATCCGTATCCGCGAACAGAGGCTCCAGGCTTGACTTGTCCCGGACGTCGCCCTGAAAATAGCGGATACCGGGCTGATTCGCCGCTGTTTCCGTGGGCAGGATCAATCCGCGAATTTCGCTTCCCCTTTTTTTCAGCTGACGGATCAGGGTGTTTCCCAGATGGCCGGTGGCACCGGTAACAATATATAGTTTATCCATAGGGCAGGGCTCCTTTAAAATAGACAGTGTGTTGAATTATCTCTCTATCTGTATTATAATAACCGTAAAGTTTTTGCGCAATACACAAAGGTAGGCAGCTTTGGGGGATATTCAACACTTTGGACATCCCGTGTTGAAAAGGGGGCATTGTTTTGAAAAAAGTTACAAATGATCATCGTACACGGGTAACCCGTATGCTGATTCGTAAAGCCTTTATGGAACTGCTCAGGCAGAAGCCGATTCAAAGTATTTCCATCAAAGAGCTGTGCAGCCTGGCGGGGATCAATCGGGGGACTTTTTACACCCACTATACCGATATCCACGACCTGATGGGGCAGATTGAGGCGGAAATGCTGGAGGATTTTGAGAAGGCTATGGAGCCCCTGCTGGCCTCCCAGGAGGAGCCCTTCAATCCCGTAGCCCTCAGCACCGGCATTTTCCAGTGCCTGAAGGATAATTCCGATTTATGTACGGTTACCTTGGGCGACTATGGTGATAAGCAGTTCGCCATGCGCCTGATCAACATGGGCCGGGAACGCTGTATGGCCCTGTATCTGAAACACTTTAAGGACGCCACGCCCAAGGAGATTGAGTATTATTATGCTTTTGTCAGCGGGGGGTGCATCGCCCTGCTGCGGAAATGGCTGGATGACGGTATGACCAGCTCCGCCAACGAGATCGCGGAAATGGCGGAGAATATTATGCTGTACGGCTTGGGCGTTTTTAAAAAGAAAAAGGCATGAGCTTGGGACACCCTCCGTAAGGAAGGTGTCCCAGTTGTATTCTGCTTTTCATAGCGATATTGCTTGCGGCAGTTTAGGTCAAATATAATATCACTGTAACCGTAAGGTTGTAACATCATTTTACGAAAAGAAAA
>CALWMQ010000122.1 GCA_944382025.1 uncultured Clostridia bacterium
TGTTTCCCCGGACAGATGGTTGAAAAAGGCGTTTTGCTGTTCAAAAGGCGTTTTTCCCTCCTCCACCATAAACCCCAGGATCTCCCGCGATGCCGCATATCCCAGCGGCAGGGCATAGCGGTTGCGAAACAGCCGGGTATCTCCATAGGCCACGCCGGTATCGGCCATCCCCGGACGCCGCTCAGCGGCACTCCAGACATATTTTACCCCCAGCACTGCGTCCAGCGCCGAAGTTGAACCAAAATACCGAAGATATTGATTGTCCACATAGCAAGTCATCCCCATACTGCCCAGCAGCCGGAACGTATGCTGGTTGGACAGGGAACTATAGTGGCTGACAGCCGGGTACCCGGCGGCCAGTCCGTCGTTGGAATCCCAGGCGGTGGAATTTTCCACCCTGGCGAACGTCTCCCCGGCCGCTGCCGCCTTCCACGCGTCTGTCAGCGCCTGACCGCGGGCTTGATAATCCGTATAGGTGTCCCGTTTCCAGAAGCCCTGCTCCCGATCCAGGCCACGCAGCATTTCTACCCCATTCAGGGATAACTCCCCGCAAAACAGGATGGCTGTCACGATGGCCAGGCAGGCCGGAAAACGGACAGCGGAACGCCGTTTCATCAAGCAGTAGAGGCCCAACAATAGGCCGTACGCCATTAGCCCTATGCAGGAAACCCGCCAGTCCCCGGCAAAATCCGACAGCAGGCCGAAACATACCATCCCTCCAGCCATGGCACCAAAAGAACACCAGAGAACTCCCAGCCGGATCCCCTTCGGATGGGCCAGCGTTCGGGCGGCACATACAATCAGCAGGAAGATCACCGTAAAACTGTACCGGGCGGGGAACCAGGTAGGCGGCTGAAAGGCGTGCCAAGCCACATCCAAATCCCACGAAATCAACGATGCCGCCATTCCCAGCAGGAGAATTCCCACACATCCCCGTTCCCGCCTGGGGATGTCCCTGTTCAGGAACCACACCGGCAGCAGGCCCAGAGTCAGCAGGCCGCAGTACAGGTTGGGAGATGACAAATGGGTCACCCCGTCAAACCCGCCGAACGCCAGCTTCCCCGGGATCCGGAGCGGGTCCACCGCCATCCAGAAGGTGAGGGACAGACCCCGCACCTGGCTATAACTGCCGCCGATGGCGAACAGGGTGGGCAACCAGACAGGTGCGCTGATCCCCGCCGCCAAAAGGGCGGAAAACAGGAAGCACCCCAGATGTTTCAAAGAGACGATTCTTCCCGGCCTCTCCATCGCCATCCAGGTTAACAGCACCAGGAAAGAAAAAATCCCCACCATATAAGCGATATAGAAATTGGCTATAAAAAGCACTGTCAGCGTCCCGGTCAGGGAAAACAGCGCGGTCAGCTTCATGGGACGGGGTGCTGTCCACAGCCGCCGGGAAGCCAAAATCACAGCCGGAAGCAGGATCACGCCGTCCAGCCACATCAGGTTAAAGCAATAGGCCACACAGTAGCCTGACAGCCCATAAGCGGCGGCAAACAGCAGGTTCTTCAGCCCGCTGACACCGAACCGGCGGGACAGGTACACCGACATGGAGGCACCGGCGCAAGCGAATTTCAGGGTGGCGATGGTCAGCAGCCCTTCAGCCAAAGCTTCCCGGGGAAACAGGAGAAGTAGCGGTGTGAAAGGGCTGGACAGATAATAGGCCCATATACCGAAAAAGCTCATTCCCAACCCGGTATTCCAGGTATACAGCATACTCCGGCCGTCCTGGAGCATATCATAGAAAGCGGCATGAAATTCCATATACTGGGAAGCCATATCGGTAACCAAAATGGATTTTTCCCCAAAGGGATACATGCCGAACAGAGCCCAGACCGTTACCCAGAGCGCTCCTGTCAGGCCGAAGGCCGCCAGCCCATAGGCCCCGCACCGCTTCCAGCTGATTTTCACAGTATCCCTCCCCTGTCCGCTCTTAAAATCCAGTATATCAGATCCCGCAAGCCCCGGCAATCCGCTTCTTTTCGGAAAATGGATTTTCTTTTGAAAATTCCATGAGAATATGGTATAATGCGGCATATAAACCTATACCAACGCAAAACCGCTGAGAGGAGCCTGGGACGGCAGGAATCCGCCGCCCGGCCAGAATGGAAATTTTTCAGGCGGCCGCCGCCGGAAAGGAGAACCCCCTATGGGATTGTTTGATTTTATCAAAGGCCAGCTGATTGAGGTCATTGAGGCCACGGATTTTTCCTCCGAAATGATGGTATTCCAATACCCGGTGGGAAATAATGAGATCAAGATGGGCGCCCAGCTTACCGTCCGGGAGGGACAGTGCGCTATTTTTGTCAACGAAGGAGTTATCGCCGATGTCTACGGTCCTGGACGTTTTACCCTGGACACCCAGAATATGCCGGTGATGACTAAGCTGAAAAGCTGGAAATATGGCTTCGACTCCCCCTTTAAGGCGGAGGTATATTTTGTCAGTACCCGCCTGTTCACCGACCAGAAATGGGGCACTCAAAAGCCGATCATGATGCGGGACAAAGAGTTCGGTATCATCCGCTTGTCCGCTTTCGGCGTGTTCGCCTTCCGGGTGACCAAGCCCGAGGTGTTTATGCGGGAAATCTTCGGCACCCTATCCACCTATTCCACCGCGGATATCACCGCCTATCTGCGCCGGATGCTGGTATCCGGATTGGCGGACAGTATCGGGGAATCCGGGGTTGCCGCCATTGACCTGGTAAACCAGTACGATGAGCTGGGCCAGGCGGCGGTGAAAAAGATGCAGCCCAGTTTTGAACCCCTGGGACTGGAGCTTCAGTCGGTAACCATTGAAAGCATTTCCCTGCCGGCCGAGGTGGAAAAGGCCATCGACACCCGGACCTCCATGGGTGTGCTGGGAAATATGGGGCAATACGCCCAATACCAGTCCGCCGAGGCTATCCGGGACGCCGCCAAAAACGGCGCCGGAGGCATGGCGGGCATGGGAGTTGGGCTGGGAGCCGGCGTCCAGATCGGCCGTACCTTCGCTGACGCTATGAGTCAGAATATGGCCGCGCCCGCGGCTCCCGCTCCTTCCTCTTCCCCCGTCTCGGTACCCTGCCAGCACTGCGGCGCCCCCATGCCTCAAAACGCTAAATTCTGTCCCCAATGCGGCAAGGCTCCTCAGGTCAAAACGGCAGGCGCCTGCCCTAAATGCGGCGCCCCTGTCACGGGCGGGAAATTCTGCGCCCAGTGCGGCGCGCCCTTGAGCGCTGCCTGTCCCAATTGCGGGGCTCAGGTTACCGGAAAATTCTGCCCCGAATGCGGCACCCCCAGAGGATAATCTCCCATCACCCGTATCCATATTCGTCCGTCCCTGCCGCTTCCATGCGGATCGTGGACTGGCTTCCCACGTTGCTGGGGAAACGGGCGTGTCCTGGGCTTAGGACGCCAATCCACCCATTGTGGGCTCAAGCGCCCCCTTAGTGACCGGCCGCATTCCTCCCTGCCGGCCAGGATCCGGCCGGTCGTCCCCTCTCTGGAACAGTTCCTCCCCTGAACCGCCTGCGATGTGTCCCGATGCCCCTACTGGGAAACGGTCAGCTAAAGCGCGCGTTTTTCGGAATAACGCCGTAGCCACAACACAGAATCTCTTTATAAAGTTTCTTCCCCTGCGGCCCCGCTTTTGGCCGCCATTCTTTGACGGAAAGGCCTGGTCTCCCTATGGAATCCACCGCTGAAGCTAAAATCATCGCCGCCAACGATTTTCCCTGCCCCGGCTGCGGCAGCCAGATGGAATTTGATCCCGATACCCAAACCCTCCAGTGCATCCACTGCGGCGGCCATGGGGAAATTCCTACCCGGGTAGCCGAGGCGCCTGAGTATCTCTATAATCCCCAGACCGATTCCTACACCGCCCCTAACTGGGAAAGCGCCGGCCATCACGTGGTGCGCTGCCAAGGGTGTGGGGCGGAAACAGTCGTTCCTGCTGCGGTAATGACCGCCCAATGCCCTTTCTGCGGCTGTAATTATGTGGTGGACGCCGACGCGGTGGATATGGGGATCCTCCCGGAAACCATGATGCCCTTCCGCCTGTCCAAAAAGACTGCCATCGAAAAATTCCGCCAGTGGGTCAAAAAACGGTTCTGGGCTCCCAGTAAATTCAAAAAATCCTCTTTGAAGCCGGAAGCCATGACCGGTATCTATCTCCCGTTTTGGACCTATGACGCCGATGTGGTAACCCATTATACCGGCCAGGGCGGCCGTGACCGGCGTGAAACCCGTACACGGCGGGTCAATGGCAAAACCGAGACCTATACCGTAACGGTTACCGACTGGTATCCCATTTCCGGCAACGACCAGCTGGCCTTCGATGACGCGGCCGTCTGCGCTACCAAGCAGGTGAACCTCTCCCTGCTGCAAAAGCTGGGAGCTTTCAGTATGAAGACTCTAGCCTGGTACAACCCTGCCTTCCTGGCGGGCTTCCAGGCCAAACGGTACGACGTAGGGGTCGGCGAAGGCTTCGCCTCCGTCCGGTCCGATATGGAGGACAGTATGGAAAGCCATATTCGTTCCTCCTTGGGCTATGATCACTACCGGTACATGCAGTACCAGCATCAATTTTACAATGTGAAATTCAAGCACATCTTGCTGCCGGTGTGGATGTCCTCTTACAAATATAAGGAAAAAATATACCAGTTCATGATCAATGGGGAAACCGGCAAAGTGGCGGGCAAGTCCCCGGTCAGCCCCTTGAAGGTGCTGGGTGCGGTGCTTCTGTGCGCCGCCGTAGTGGCCGCCGTGTTCCTGCTGGCCAGTTATCTGTAAATTGAAGTAAAAAAGGATTTCGAATACCATGAGTCTGTTAGCCGCTCATCAATTGAGCAAATATTTTGGGGAACGCTGCCTGTTTGACGGCCTTACCTTTGACGTGGACGACCGGGACCGGATCGGCCTGGTAGGAGCCAACGGTACCGGTAAAACCACCCTGTTCCGGATCCTGACCGGCGAGGAAACTACCGATGGCGGAACATTGGTCTTTTCCCAAAAGACCCGGCTTGGCTACTTGGAACAGCACGCCTGTTCCACCCCCGGCCGCACCCTGTGGGATGAGGTGGAAAGCGTATTCGCCCCGGTTATGGAGATGGAACGTACCCTCCGGGACATCAACAACCGTCTTGCCGGGCCGGAAAACGGAGACCTGGCCCTGATTGAGCAGCAGCATCTCCTCCAGGAACGGTTTGAGGCCGCGGGAGGGTTATATTACAAAGGTCGGGTACGTTCCACCCTCCTGGGGTTAGGCTTCGACGAGGCGGCCTTTCATCAGCCCGTATCCTCCCTGAGCGGCGGACAGCGTTCCAAAGCCGCTATGGGACGGCTTCTGCTGTCGGATTCCAACCTCCTTTTGCTGGACGAGCCTACCAACCATCTGGACATCCCCTCAGTAGAGTGGCTGGAGGAATTCCTCCGTTCCTATCCCGGCGCCTTCCTGGTCATCTCCCATGACCGGTATTTTCTGGACCGGGTCACCAACCGTACAATGGAACTGGAGCACCAGCGGCTGTATTGTACCGCCGGAAATTATTCTCTTCACAAGCAGAACCGGGAAAGGGATCGGGAGATCGCGGAAAAACATTTCAAAACCGCCAGCCGGGAAATCAAAAAGCTGGAGGAGAATATCGCTCTGCTGAAACAGTGGAACCGGGAGAAGTCCATCCGGGCCGCCGAAAGCAGGGAAAAGCGCCTGGAAAAAATGAAAGAGCGTCTGGAAACCCCGGAAGAGGAGTCGGATACCATCCGATTTGATTTTACCGCCTCCGCTACCAGCGGCAACGAGGTGATCCTGGCCGAGGACCTGGCCATGGGCTTTGAAAACCGTCCTCTGTTCCGGGGGGTGGACTTCCTCGTCCGCCGGGGGGAAAGGGTCTTCCTCCTGGGACCTAACGGCTGTGGAAAAACCACCCTCCTGCGGATTTTATGCGGGCAGCTGAAACCCCAGAAAGGCTACGTCCAGCTGGGAGCTAAGGTGTCGGTCGGGTACTATGACCAGACCCAGGCGGGTCTGGATATGGATAAAACTGCCATTGACCAAATCTGGGACGCCTACCCTGACCTGACTCAAACCCAGCTGCGCAACGCTCTGGCCGCCTTTCTCTTTCGTGGGGACGATGTGTTCAAACCGGTCTCCCTCCTCAGCGGCGGGGAACGGGCCCGCCTCCTGCTGCTGAAGCTGATGCTGGCCCGGGATAATCTGCTGCTGTTGGACGAGCCTACCAACCACCTGGACATCGCCTCCCGGGAAGCCTTGGAGGATGCCCTCTCCGGTTATGACGGCACCATCTTCATTGTTTCCCATGACCGGTATTTCATCAACCGGATGGCGGACCGGATCCTGCGCTTGTCCAACGACGGGTGCGGGAGTTATCCGGGCAAGTATGACGACTATCTGGAAAAGCTCTCCCAGCAAACTCCGCTTCCCGCCCAGCCGGAGGGTAAAAAGCCTAAGGAAAATACTTATAAGCTCCGCAAAGAGCAGGAATCCGCCCGGCGGAAGCTGAAAACCCGTATTCAAAGGACGGAGGAGGAGATCGCTCAGGCCGAAGCGGCTATCACCGCCCTCAATGGGCAGCTGGAAACCCAGGAGGTAGCGGCAGACTATGGACGGGTTCTGGAAATCACCGCCCAGCTGGAGGAGGAAAACCATAGGCTGGACACGCTTATGGAGCAATGGGAACAGGCTCAGCTGGAAGCGGAACAAATGGATTCGGCAGACCCACTATCAACCTGACGCGGCACAGCTGCGCGACAAGGAGGCAGACCATTGATCCAAACCATACTGCAATCCTTCCCCGCCCCTACCTCAGCGGTCCTCACCGGTATTTTGGCGGTTTTTTTCCTGCTGGAATGCCTGCTGGGCTACAAACTCATGCGGCTGTGGATCGCTTTGGCGGGATTCCTCATCGGTTTCGCCCTGGGCGCCGGAATCAGCGGTACCCTTATCCCCACCGGGGATTACGCCGTTCTGCTGGTACTCCTCATCGGCTGCGTAACCGGCCTGATCACCGCTTTGGCAGCCAATAAGCTCTATAGGGGCGGCGTTTTCATCATGGTGCTGTGGAGCGTATTCCTTGCCATTTCCGGTGCCTTTGCCGGCAACCTGAAATGGGTCGGTATCCTGCTGGGAATCGGATTCGGCATTTTGGCCGCTATGCTGGCCCTGCGTTTCATGCGCCCCTGGATTATCTTATCCACCGCTGTATCGGGAGGATTTTGTGCCTCACAATTATTTCTCAGCCTCTTTAAAGTGGATCAGCTCCCCGCTATGCTTGGCTTAGGGCTGCTGTTTACCATCCTCGGCCTGGTTATCCAAGCCAGAACCACCTCGGTAAAAAAATATCATCCCACCGGCAAATCCGGTAGAACCAACTAAACACATATCTCATTAGAAAATCAAAACCAGCAGTGAACTGGTGGTATGCGCAGGCTCTGGAAGGGCAAAATACGGACGTACTCTCTAAATGGACAAAGAGGGTTGAAACCGCGTTACAATTTCGGGCAGCCGCTGAAGCGGCTGTTCTTTTTTATCTGTCTTGCTGCCCGTAAACGGATCTATGTACTATTTACTCCTTTGTGTAATCCTCTTCCAGTTAGTTCTTTAATTGCGCGTTCATTTCCACCTTCTTCTCTTCGCATAGCATTCGCAGGATTGGCCGCCCAACATCTACCTTCAGCTTCCCATATATCCCTTTTGGAGCGAATAGCATATCATATTCGCATCTCCACTTTATATGCGCTGATTCTTTTATCTCTCCCATGCAAAAAACTCCTGATGTTCTTTAGTAATGCGGCCGTCAAACCATTTACTCTTTTACATCAGGCGGTTTTTCTTCTGCTAAAGCGTTTTTACCCCCCGGTACAGCCGGGGGTTCTTTCGCGCTTAAACGTTAAGGAAAGGGACGCTACCTAATCGCAGCGCCCCTTTCCTATCACAACAATTTTACCACACCAGGTTTTTGCCCGCCTCTCTCAAAAGTCAACACCAGGGACCGCCCGCGGGACGGAAAATAGTAAGAAGGGGTTGCACCGCGGTCTTGGAAACCGCAAAAACGGGGTCGGGGGGCAGCGCTCTCGTCGATTCCTATGTCCGCTTATGCTGGAAGGATGAGTTTATCTCCTCTTCTCCGGCCTGTTGATTCTCCGCCGCTACCCGAGAGCACAAGGCATACAGATCCTGAAGGGTTTCAATCTGGCCAGCCTCTCCCCGAAACCTGGCCGCTCCCCGTAGCCCCCGCATATACCAGGCTGCATGTTTGCGTGCTTCCCGCAGGGCTATTTTCTCCCCCTTGAGGGATACTGCCCATTGTATCTGACGGCACAGTACCTCCAGCCTCTTGGCCACCGGAGGTTCCGGAAGCAGGGTGCCATGGACGAGATAGGCCTCGATCCTGGCAAACAGCCAGGGAGCGCCTAAGGCGCCTCGGCCTACCATAATCAAATCGCATCCGGTCTGTTCATATAAGGCGGCAGCCTCCTGGGGAGTCGTTACATCTCCATTGCCGATTACCGGAATCCTAACCGCTTGTTTGACCTGACGGATAATGTCCCAGTCCACCGGCGGGGCATACATCTGATCCCGGGTACGGCCATGTACCGTCACCGCGGCCGCTCCTCCGGCCTCACACGCCTGTGCCACTTCAACCGCATTCACGCTGTCCCGTGAAAAGCCCTTGCGAATCTTTGCGGTGACCGGAACCGGGACAGCCTGTGACACCGCCTCCACAATCCGCCGGCATAGCTCCGGATCCCGCATCAAAGCGCTTCCGCAGTGGTTCCCGGCAATCTTTGGCGCCGGGCATCCCATATTAATATCAATTATATCCGGCTTTACCTCCATGGCCAGGCTGGCCGCCCGGGCCATGGTTGCCGGGTCATCCCCAAACAGCTGGATCCCCGCCGGACGGGCGTCCTTATCCAACTGAAGCAGTTCCTTGCTTTTTTTATCCCCAAAGGCCAATCCCTTGCAGCTCACCATTTCCCCCACCACATAGGCGGCGCCATAATCCGCGCAGATCCGACGGAAAGCCTGATCCGCCACTCCCGCCATAGGGGCCAGGGCCGCTTTACCCTGGATTTCCACTGTTCCAATCCGCATGCTGTTTAGTCTCCGTCATCGGTAAATTCCAAAATATCTCCTGGCTGGCAGTCCAGCACCTTGCAGATGGCATCCAAGGTGGAAAAACGAATGGCTTTGGCCTTGTTGTTCTTCAGGATGGACAGATTTGCCAGGGTAATGCCCACCTTGTCTGACAGCTCAGTCAAGCCCATTTTCCGTTTAGCCATCATTACGTCCAGATTTACCAGGATCGCCATATCTGTCCACCCCTTTCCTATAAAATCAAGTTCTGTATTTAAATTGTCTTATCGTTCTCTTCCTTAAACCGGGTAGCCTGCCGGAATAGCTCGGCAAATACAAACAGGATTAAACCAATTAACGTAAAAGCCACGCATACCAGAGCAATAAAAAAGCGAGTAGCCCAAAAAATAGCGGTAAAATAAAAAACGGCCAGTACAAGGCACCATAAACCTACCAAACGCAAGCGACGTACCGTATCCCGTGTAAAGGCACGGTTCCGGTTGACGTTGTGCATAATCCCCCGGGCCTGCCAGAGAATGAGTTCAGCAATAACTCCAGAGAACAGCAAAACTATCATGTATTTTTCATACCAATGTCCCTCTTCACCCGGCTTGGCCATAGTGACCCAGGTCACAGACCAGGGGAATGACATCATCAGTACCAAAGCCAGACCCATCATACAGCAGATGGCAACCTCAATGACGCCGCTGAGTCCCCCTTTTCCCAAGGTCTTCATATGCGTCCCGCCTTTCTTCCCACATTAGGCATTCCATGATCATAAAACCATTTTGAATAGCTCTGACCTTTAACATATATATAGTATTACTGGGTTATTATACCCCAAAGAATTTTTCTGGTCAACCAAAACCGCCTTTTGTGGGGCCATCCGGTAAAATCGCACTGGTTATCGGGTTCTGCTTTCAGAAAAGAGTGCTTTTAGCTATTGGGGTTGATGTTGACAAATTTCCAGGAATATGATATCATGACCATTGTTGTCAGCGCCATTCTATTGGGAGCAAATAGTTCACACATATTGC
>CALWMQ010000123.1 GCA_944382025.1 uncultured Clostridia bacterium
TCTGAGCAAACAATTGTGAAGGAGGGATTGTCATGTGTCCTGAAGCGGATATACTGGAGCAGGAAAAGAAATCCGTGGAAGACCTGATCGCTATTAAGCCGATTACGGCGGACAACGCTGTGTTTACCCGTACAGAGGGAGGGTTTGTACAGCTTTGTCTGACGCTGCCTGGGGGGGAGACCAAAACGTATACCCGGGTAGCGGTTCACCGGTGTTTTCCCCATTCCGACCCGGAGCATTATATTTCCATCCGGGAGCCGGAAGGGGATGGGCGGGAGATCGGGCTGATTGAAGACCTGGCGGCACTGCCGGAGGACACTCAGGAGATGCTGCGGGAACAGATGGCCCTGCGGTACTTTTCGCCTAAGATTACCCGGGTGCGGAGCATTAAGGAGGAGTATGGGTATTCCTATTGGGACGTGGAAACCGACAGGGGAGCCTGCCGGTTTACCGTGCGGATGGGCGGCGGAAGCGTATACGCTATCGGGGCCAACCGGTATCTGGTGACCGATCTGGATGGCAA
This sequence comes from uncultured Clostridia bacterium, assembly GCA_944382025.1. Classification (GTDB taxonomy): domain Bacteria; phylum Bacillota; class Clostridia; order Oscillospirales; family Acutalibacteraceae; genus UMGS1623. Next base: position 524 of record CALWMQ010000123.1, read on the forward strand.
TCGGTTTGAGATCCCGGATTTGTACAAGCTGACGCCCCGGGAAATCAAGCAGCTGGATCTGTTTATCTGACGGATTTGGGCAGTAAGGGGGGAAACCCATGAATTTACATTATACGCTCCCGGATCGGGAGATGGCTCTGCTGAAGCCGCAGCTGATGGGGGAAAAGCCGCGTTATTGCGTGCCTTATGATCTGACGCCCGAAGGGGTATTTTGTTCCGAAGGCTGGATTGTGGTGACCGATACGGCCCTGTATATCCTGGGGGAGGGGCGGATTCTTAAAACGGTACCGCTGCAGCCGGGCACTAAAATCAGCTGTCTGGCGCAGGTGGACAGCGGCCTGCTGAGCGCTGGCCGGGAAGAAAAGGAAGAACTGCTATGCCGGTTCAGTATGCGGCATATGATTCGGATTTCCTATGTGGCCCGGGGCGCGACCCTGCTGGCCGGAGGCGATACCAGGCAGGTAGAAAGCCGGGAACGGGAGCGGGTGTGCCCCAAATGCGGGAGGGTGTTGCCCGGGACCAGCGAATGTCCCCGATGCGAGGGAGGCCGTGGCCGAGGGTTCCGCCGGTTCTGGGATTTATGCCACGGTTACGCACTGCCGCTGTTGCTGATCACCTTGATGATGGCAGTAGTATCGGCCAGCAATGTGGCCCAGCAGGCGGTACAGCGCCGGTTTGTAGACGAGGTGCTGGTTCCCGCTTCCGGGAGCTGGGGACAGGTGGCGGCCTTCTTTCTGGTGATGCTGGCGCTGTCGGTTACAGCGGTAGTGTTGAGCATTACCAATAGGATTTGGAGTAATAAGCTGGGAACCCAGATCAGCCGGGACCTGCGGGGAAGGGTATTCCGCAAACTGAACGACCTGTCTTTGTCCTTTCTGAGCAGCCGCCAGATCGGCGAGCTGATGAACCGGGTGGTGGAGGACGCCAATCGGGTACGGGAATTTATGGAGCAGGTGTTTGCCGATATGTTTACCCAGCTGTTCACCATGGCGGCGGCGCTGCTGATGATGGTGGTGATCAACTGGAAAATGGCGTTGCTGGCGCTGGCGTTTGCCCCGGTCGCCATGGTGCTGGTCAGGGTGTTCCACCGGAAGGAGAGGCGGCTGTACCGTCAGCAGTGGCGGGTAGACGATAAGGTAAATAGCCGGCTGCAGGATGTGATTTCGGGTATAAGGGTCGTGAAATCCTTTGGGCAGGAGGAACGGGAAACCCGGCGTTTTCGGGACTACACGGGGCGGCTGATGCACATCCAGCGGCGTAACGAGTTGTTTTGGGCGACCCTGTATCCTCTGGTGACCATCTGCATGAGCCTGGGTTCCTATTTTGTCATGTATTTCGGCGGATTCCATGTGTTGGAAGGCTCCATGACGCCTGGGCAGCTGGTACAGTTTCTGGCCTACGCCGGTATGCTGTACGGTCCGTTGGGATTTATTTCGCGGCTGCCCCGGATGCTGATGCGGCTGACCACTTCTCTGGAACGGATTTATGATATTTTGGACGAGGAGCCGGAACTGACCGATGGAGAGCAGGGGGTTGACTGGTCGATTGAGGGGGATATTGCCTTTGATCATGTTACGTTTGGGTATAAGTCCTATGAACCGGTACTGGAGGACATTTGCCTTGAGGTAAAAAAGGGGGAGATGATTGGCCTGGTAGGGCCTTCCGGCGCGGGAAAATCCACCATGATCAATCTGCTGATGAGGTTATATGATGTGGATGAAGGGCGGATCCTGGTGGATGGGCAGCCGCTGACGGACATGACGCGGGAAAGCCTTCACCGGCAGATCGGGGTCGTTTTGCAGGAAACCTTCCTGTTTTCCGGCACGGTGTATGATAATATCCGTTACGCGAAGCCGGAGGCCGGTGCGGAAGAAGTGATTCAGGCGGCTAAAATGGCAAACGCCCATGAATTTATTACCAAGCTGCCGGACGGGTATGATACCTATGTCGGAGAGCGGGGATATACCCTTTCAGGAGGGGAACGGCAGCGGATAGCCATTGCCCGGGCGATCCTGAATGAGCCCAGGCTGCTGATTCTGGATGAGGCTACCAGCAGCTTGGATACGGAGACGGAGTACCAGATCCAGGAGGCGCTGGGACGGCTGACGAAAGGACGGACTACGTTTGCCATCGCTCACCGGCTGTCCACCCTGCGCAACGCGGACCGTATTGTGGTAATTGATAAGCATCGGATCGCGGAGATAGGCTCCCACAACGAGCTGATGCGGCATAAAGGGATTTATTATGGGTTGGTAATGGCCCAGTTGGAAATGCACAAGGTCGGAAGCTGACAGGGTTGCGGGGCTGGGGGCCGGGAGGCGCTTGTCAAAGCGTTCAGGCTCTGTTCACGGCTGCCGGAAGGTGGCGGTTGAGCACGCCTGGGGAGCGGCTGAGCCGGACTATTTTTAAAGAGGCAGGCCAGTTGAGGGCCTCGAATGAACGGAAATGGGCGGCATCCGAACAAGGCTGTCTGTATAAAGCGGATCATGCCGCTGAATGTGTTTCCCGGATGGAGTCCTGCTTCATATAAGGCGTTTCAGCCGATGGTATCCGGAGAGGCCGGCACACGAGCCTCTCCGGATTTTGCTATGCCTTAAGGCAGTTGAGGGCAGCGAAACAAAGAGCCACCCGCTATGCGGGTGGGCAAAAAAAGTTATACAAAAAAGCACCTTTCGAAGTACAATAAGGAAGTTCAGGCCTATTGCACAAAGAAAGGTGAAATGTATGGCAAACCA
>CALWMQ010000124.1 GCA_944382025.1 uncultured Clostridia bacterium
ATTTCCCCGTATTCCAGTGCCTCGGATTCTCCCTTCAGAAGAGCCGCACGGCGGCCAAATCTCCTGTTTTACTGCCTCATGCCTTTGAATACGCAGTGCCGGTAAGGCGCTCTCCAAGAAATTCCCCCGTAGCTGATCTATCCTAATAGAAGGCTTACAGGGGTGTTACCATCTCGTGGAACGCCGCCCTCCGTGTGGGACTTTATTCCTCAAACAAGCCTTTGGCGAAATCCTCCGGGTCAAAGGGCTGGAGATCCTCCACCCCTTCTCCTACGCCGATAAATTTCACCGGTACCCGCAGTTCCTCCCGGATAGTCAGAACCACCCCGCCCCTGGCGGTACCGTCCAGCTTGGTCAGTACAATACCGGTAATACCGGCGGCGTTCTGGAATTCCCGCACCTGATTCACCGCGTTCTGACCGGTTGTAGCGTCCAACACCAGCAAGATCTCCTTGTCCGCATCGGGCAATTCCCGATCGATCACCCGGCTAATCTTATGCAGCTCGTCCATCAGGTTCTTCTTATTATGGAGCCGTCCGGCAGTGTCGCAAATCACCACATCGGCTCCGCGGGCTTTGGCGGCGGATACGGTATCATATACCACCGCAGCCGGATCCGCCCCCTGGGAATGCTTGACCAGCTCCACACCGGCTCGATCCGCCCAAATTTCCAGCTGCTCTATAGCCGCTGCCCGGAAGGTATCCGCCGCTCCCAGGATCACCCGCTTGCCCTCACCCTTGAATCGGGCGGCGAGCTTGCCAATGGTGGTGGTTTTCCCCACCCCATTGACCCCGATGACCAGGATAACCGACGGCTTGGTGTTCAGAACCAGTTCCTGGCCTCCCCGGAGCATTTCGGCTACTGTCTCCTCCAACAGGAAACGGATAGCCTCAGGATTGGTTTCTCCGCGCTCCTTCACTTTTTTCCGCAGTTCCTCGCAGATACGTCCCGCCGTGGCCGCCCCCACATCCCCCATGATCAGGATTTCTTCCAGCTCCTCAAACAGTTCCTCGTCGATCCTGGTGAAGGAATGGAGCATACTTTTCATATTCCCCATCAGGGAATCCCGCGTTTTTTTAAGTCCTTCGCTGATTTTGCTGAAAAAGCCCATATGTCCGCCTCTTTCGTTATCATTTCATATATCGGTAGGATGCCTGTGTATGGTCCCGCAAATAGGAAACCAGTTCCTGTGCGCTGCCCTTGACAAAGTTGCTTTTTCCCAAAGTGGCCGCCAGCACCTTGTCCCGGTATAGGAATACAAATCGGCTGGTCTCCATAATCCGGGTTATATCCCTGTAAAACATCCTCACAGTATCGGGATCGGCTAGATCCTGAAAGCCATCCTCATAAAACCACAGGTCAAAGGGCCGATCCTCCCTTTGGGGATCCTGCCTGTACCGCCGGCGTGCCAGAAGAGGCGGCACCAGTGCAAGGCCCAGAAATAACCCCGCCAGCAAAAGGAAAAACAGGCTGGCCGGCAGTTGCCCATCCTCCGGGTTCAAAAACGGCAGGGCGTTGGTTCCCATATACAGGCATCCGCCTGCCAGGAAACCGTACAGCCCGTTCAGGGGCCGGATCAGCTGTTGGCAGGTCACGGCAGAAACATACTGTTCCTGGGTCTGAAGCCCCTGTACTCGAAACAACGGCTCCCTATGATCCGCCGAAAAATGTTCCATCTGTCCCATTTTTTTGCCTCCATCCTGTGGGGCGGTACCCGAATACCAAACCGTGGGAGGAAACCGCTTATTTCATCCGCTTATAGGGAAGGGAGCCGCCGCACAGCATTCGGACCAACTCCTCCGGTGTTTCCTTGATAAAGCAAGTCTGTCAGGAGCCACCCGGGTGCACTTGGCAGAGAGAGGCAACAGACCAGGCATCTGTAGTACCGGGCAATGGAGAGCATCGTTCTCCCCTCGGTTCAAGGTCAGGCTTTATCCACCTGGATTCCCAACTTTTCTTCCACCTCGCTGGCCCGCAGCTCCAGCAGCTTGGAAACGCCCTGTTCCTGCATGGTAACACCGTAAAGCACATCCGCTTCCTCCATGGAACCGCGGCGGTGGGTAATCACAATAAACTGAGTGTTGCCGCACATCCGGCGCAGGTATTGGGCGTACCGGTCTACGTTGACATCGTCCAAAGCGGCCTCGATCTCATCCAAAACGCAGAAGGGCGATGGGGTCACCTTTAGAATCGCGAACAGCAGGGCAATCGCCACCAGGGCTTTTTCACCGCCGGACAGCACATCCAGATTCAGAATCACCTTACCCGGGGGCTGGACGTGCATCTCGATACCGGAGTGGAGGATATCGTCCGGGTCGGTCAGTTTGAGCTCCCCTTTGCCCCCGCCGAACAGCTCAGTAAAGACGATACCGTAATTATAGTTGATTTGCTTGAAGCGTTCAATAAAAATTTCCCGCATCTGGACAGTCAGGTCATTGATCAGCTTGAGCAGCTCCTCACGGGAAACTTCCACGTCCTTGACCTGGGCGCTGAGGAACTCATACCGCTCATTTACCTCTTTATATTCCTCGATAGCGTCCACATTGACGCTGCCCAATGCCCGGATACGGTTTTTCAGTTCCGCCAGACGCCGGTTCGCCCCGGCCAGATCCTCAATCGGCTTGGCCAGTGCCTCCGCCTCACTTCGGGTCAGTTCATATTCTTCGTAAAGGCGTCGGACAACATCATCCGCCTCCTTCTGAGCGGCAGCGCATTTTTCCTCGATGCGGGCAGCTTCCCGTCCGGCTTTCTCCCGCTCCTCCGCCTTCTCCCGGGACGAAACCCGCAGAGCGGTCTGCCGGGCTTCGCCTTCTTCCCGCCGCTTCATCAGTTCCTCAATCGTCCCGGTGGAATCCGCCGCCTGGCGCCTCAGACCGGCTGCTTTTTCGTCCAGTTCTCCAGCCTGCCGTTCCAGCTCTCCATTACGGCTTTCCAATTCCCGGATCTGGCTTTCCAGCGCTGATCGGGCACCAGCCTGATCGGCCATACGGGTACGCAGATCCTCGATGGCCGCCTTCTGGGCCTCGATTTCCTTATGATATCCCA
>CALWMQ010000125.1 GCA_944382025.1 uncultured Clostridia bacterium
AATTGTCACGCTGATCCAGCTGCAATTGCAGATCAGTGAAAAGAAAGAAGAAAGTGCCAGTTATGACAAGGAAATTGTTGCGTGGACGAGGAGGAAAGAGGTTGCTGAGGAGAAAAAAAATAATATAGTCTACTATTTAGAACAGAAAGCCCGTGAACAAGGGCTTTCTAAACCAGGCGAGTCGATTTATGTCGAAACTCCAGGCGACTGAGTATATTTCTAGGAGGAAATCACAGGTTTATGGCATTGGAAGTTGGAGCGGTTTTAGAGGGGAAAGTTACAGGCATCACAAAATTCGGCGCCTTTGTGGAACTGCCGGAAGGTAAGACCGGTATGGTACATATCTCGGAGGTGGCCAACACCTATGTCAAGGAAATCCGGGATTTTGTTTCGGAAAACCAGACAGTTAAGGTGAGAATCCTCAGCATCGGCGAGGATGGGAAAATCAGCCTTTCCATGAAAAAGGCGGTTCCTCCCGCACCTCGGAATACTCCCCGAGCGGTTTCTCCGGGACGCCCAGGGGGCTTCGAATGGCAGTCTTCCCGCCAGGAGAGTGCCAGCTTTGAAGACATGATGTCCAAATTCAAACAGACCAGCGATGAAAAAATGTCTGACCTGAAAAGGTCCATGGACGGGAAACACGGCGGCTTCTCCCGCAGAGGCTCCAAATAAATCACAAAAATTGAGAACAGGATGGACAGGAATGACGCGCGTGGCTGCTTTATTCCCTGTTTGTCCTGTTCTTTGTGTCATCGAAAGGCAGGAGGCCATTCCTATGCGCATTTACAACGCGAAAGTGTATACCATGGATGGGCCGGTACTGGAAAACGGCTATGTGGAAATAGACAACGGCATCATCACCGGGGTCGGCCCTATGGAACGCCTTGACGGCCAGCCCATGTCACCCGATGATTATAACGCCGGGGGGAATCTCCTGCTGCCCGGCTTCATTGATGGGCATTCCCATATTGGTATGTGGGAGGATGGCTTAGGATTTGAAGGGGATGACGGCAATGAGGATACTGACCCGTCCACCCCCCATCTGCGTGCGGTGGATGCGGTCAATCCCCTAGACCATTGCTTCCAGGAAGCCCTGGAAGCGGGAATCACCACCGTGATCACCGGACCGGGGAGTGCGAACCCCATTGGCGGCCAGGCCTGCGCCATGAAAACGTATGGCCGGCGGATTGACGATATGGTGGTCAAAGCACCGGTGGCTATGAAGATGGCGCTGGGGGAAAACCCGAAAACCACCTACCATGAAAAGAACCAAGCGCCGGTGACCCGGATGGCTACCGCCGCCGTCATCCGCCAGCAGCTCCGGGAGGCCCAACGGTATATGCAGGATTTGGAGCGGGCCGCTGCCGAAGAGGATGTGGATCCTCCGGAATTCGACATCAAGTGTGAGGCACTGCTGCCGGTGCTCCGGGGAGAGTTGCCTGTCCATTTCCATGCCCATCGTCTGGATGATATATTTACTGCCCAGAGGCTGGCCAAGGAATTTGGTCTGAAAGGGGTTATTGTCCATGGTACGCAGGGCTATATAGCTGCCGATCTGCTGGCCCAGGAAGGCATGCCGGTACTGTGCGGTCCTATCCTGTGCGACCGCAGTAAACCGGAATTGCAGGCGCTGACCCCGCGGAATCCCGGCATCCTCCACCAAGCCGGGGTGCGGATTGCCCTGATCAATGACCATCCGGTGATCCCTCAGCAATATCTGCCCCTATGCGCCGGGCTGGCGGTAAGGGAGGGGCTGCCCTATGAAGCGGCGTTGGAAGCCATTACCATAGGCCCGGCCCGTATCTGCGGTATTGACGGCCGAGTCGGTTCCATCACGGTGGGAAAAGACGCGGATCTGGTTTTATTCGGGGAAGATCCCCTGACAGTGGCCGCGAAGCCGTTAGCGGTATTTGCGGCGGGAAAACAGGTGCGCTGAGACTGATAGAAAGGCGGGAAGGCCATGCGGGATATCCCAGTACAGGCAATTGAGGAAACAGTCCGGGAATTGTGTATTGAGGCGAATCGGCATCTTCCGGGCGATATATGTCAGGCTGTCCGGGAAGCGCGGGGACGGGAAACCCTCCCCCTTGCCCAGGGCATTATGCAGGATCTCTGCGATAATATCCAGGCGGCGGAAGAGATGAGGCTTCCGGTGTGCCAGGATACGGGAATGGCGGTGGTTTTTGTCCGCCTGGGGCAGGAAGTCCATATCACTGGCGGACTCCTGACGGATGCGGTTAACCGAGGGGTAGCACGGGGCTATACGGAAGGCCTGCTCCGCTGCTCGGTAGTAGGCGATCCGCTGCGGCGGGTCAATACCGGAGATAATACCCCCGCTGTACTCCATGTCACCTTGACCGAAGGGGATCAGCTGGAGATTATGGTGGCGCCCAAAGGCTTCGGCAGTGAGAATATGAGCCGGATTTTTATGCTGACACCAGCTGCGGGCCGGGATGGGGTGATGAACTGTATCGTGGAAGCCGCCCGCCTGGCTGGGAGTAACCCATGCCCTCCTATGGTACTGGGAGTGGGGATCGGCGGGGATTTTGAACTGTGTACCCTGCTGGCTAAACAGGCCTTATGCCGCCCTTTATCTCAGGCCAATCCGGACCCCTATTACGCGGAAATGGAAAAAGAAGCCTTGGAACGGGTTAACCGTCTGGATATCGGGCCCCAGGGGTTCGGCGGCGTTACCACCGCTTTAGGCGTCAGTATTGAGACGGCGCCTACCCATATCGCCGGCCTGCCGGTAGCGGTGAATGTGGGGTGCCATGTAACCAGGCATTGTTCAAGGACATTGTAAAAATAAAACAGAAATGTTCATTTTTGTTCATAGTTCCTTATTTATTTTTCCGGAAACATCTGGTATACTATAAACAGAAGGTGACCTTTGCCACCACCTTCGGATCCCGAAAAGACAGATAGGAGCTGATGGTATGAAAGTGACAATGACCGGCAGAAAATGTACCCTGCGTCCATCTTTTGTGGAGCGTACAGAATCAAAGCTGTCCAAGCTTGATAAATTTTTTGATACTGATGCCACCGCGGATGTAACGGTGTCCAATGAGCGGAATCGGCAGCGGGTAGAAATCACGATTCGGTATAATGGCATGATTTTCCGCGCGGAAGATGCGGCTGAGGACACCAATGAGGCCGTGGATCGGCTGACAGACGTGCTGCTGCGCCAAATCCGCAGGAATAAAACCCGGCTGGAAAAACGGCTGCGGTCCCATGCCTTTGACGACCTGCTTCCTGAGCCTGATTGGGCTGAGGAAGAATATAATGTGGTCAAGTCCAAGTCCTTCCCAGTGAAGCCGATGGATGTGCAGGAGGCTATCCTGCAGATGAATCTGACCGGCCATCAGTTCTATATGTTCCGCAATGGGGATACCGGGGAAATCAATGTGGTATACCATCGTCGGGATGGGGATTATGGCTTGTTGGAGCCGGATACGGACGAATAAATCTACCGTTTCCCTGATTTGGGCGGCCGCCGTTACAGGCGGCCGTTTCTGTTTGCGCCGCAGGGGCCAGAAACGGGGATGCCTAAAGCCCCAAATCTCCCGCCAATCCGTTGTCAGCGGGGATGAAGCCAGGATGTCGTTCTATTGTCACGTGCCGCCGCTTTTTTCAGTCATAAAGAACTGTTCCGGCCAGGAAAGACACAATCCGGATCCGGTTCGATGAGTATAGAAAGGATAACCAGGATGGAAATGTGGAAGTATTGCGCCCCCTGCCTGTTCGGGCTGGAAGGGATTTTAGCTGATGAACTGCGGAGAATGGAGGGACTTGACGTCCAAGCGGAAAACGGTAGGGTGCTGTTTTCCGGACCGCCCGAATTACTGGCAAGGGCTAACATAGGATGCCGTACCGCCGAGCGCATCCAGATCCATGTGGGCGGATTTCCAGCGTACAGCTTTGAGGAGCTGTTCCAAGGGGTTCGGGCCCTGCCGTGGGAAGCTTGGATTGGAAAGGATTATGCGTTCCCGGTCAAAGGATGGTCCCTGAATTCCGTTCTCCACAGTGTGCCGGATTGCCAGGCCATCATCAAGAAGGCTATTGCGGAAAGGCTCAAGGGGATATATGGTTTGGAATGGTTCCCGGAAACGGGGCCTATGGCTCAGGTCCAGTTTACCATATTGAAAGATCAGGCTACGTTGCTGATCGATACCAGCGGCCCGGGCCTGCATAAGCGGGGCTACCGGGCCCAGGCGGGGGGAGCCCCTATTAAGGAAACCTTGGCTGCTGCTATTGTAGATGTGGCCCGCGCCAGGCTGGCGGAACATGTCTGTGACCCCTGCTGCGGTTCCGGAACCCTGCTGATCGAAGCCGCCCTGGCGGCCCGGCGGATTGCTCCCGGCTTCCGGCGGCGGTTTGCCGCTATGAGTTGGGACAGCCTTCCGGCAGAGGTGTGGAAGCGGGAAAGGGCCAGAGCCAAAGAGCTGGAATTCGGGGATCGGAAATTGACCGCTGTGGGAGGCGATATTGACCCCGATGCTGTACGCCTGACCATGGCTAACGCTGAAAAGGCAGGGGTAGGGGATTGCGTATCCGCGTCGGTTCAGGATCTCAAGCGGTTCCGTCCGGAAGGAGATTCCGGCGTGGTATTGTGTAACCCACCCTATGGGGAGCGCCTTCTGGATATCCGGGCCGCAGAGGATCTGTACCGGCGGATGGGACAGGTGTTTATCCCCCAGAAAGGGTGGAGCTATGCCATTATCAGCCCTCACGAGGAATTTGAGACCCTGTTTGGGCGAAAAGCGGATAAACGGCGCAAGCTGTATAACGGTATGCTGAAATGCCAGCTGTATATGTATTTTAAATGAGGCGGCACAGGCCGGTTATTCGCATATTGGAACAGGCGCCGGCCGATTGGAACATGAGCCTGATCCTGACCGACTGTTGGCCCGGGACGGTATCAGCTGATATTCCCTGCCCATAGGGAGCCATGCTGCCGCCAAACGTCTCCGGTTTATGGGGTATGGCGTACAAACAGAGTCTCGAGTGCTCCCAGTCTGTGATAGTATCATTAAGAGGAGAGAATCCACATGCGGCATGTATTTATACTCAATCCTGCGGCA
>CALWMQ010000126.1 GCA_944382025.1 uncultured Clostridia bacterium
AGGGGGATCATGGTGGGCAGGTCACGCAGCCTGGCCATGGCGCGGGCATGAGCGCGGAAATGCTCCAGATACTCCTGATAGGTTTTTTCACATCCGGCGATAACCGATACCTGGCTGTCGGCGCCACGGCCGCAGAGGGTGTCGGGGAAGAATTCCCGGATGGTCACCGGAGCGTTCTGGACCGTATCATAGCCCATATACAGGGCGCTGTCCCCACCGGCTTCCAGCACCCGGCCCACCAGATACCGGTCGGACAGGGTGGTACGGACCTGGAGATATTTTTCGGGGTTAATACCGCCTGCGGGATACCCGCAGAAACCGCATTCTTCCCGTCCGGCGGGCAGGGGCTTCATGCACCCCATACAAAGCTCATCCAAATAGGACATAGTATATAACCATCCCTTTCATCAGCGTTCAGTCCATGAGAGCCAGCGGCTGTTTTATAATATGGGCATTGTACCCAATCCTTAGACCAAAGTCAAGAAAGCTGACAGAATTGTAACCATCCGGGACAAGGTGGGATAAAGATTTTGGCTGGGATCAGGGGACACAGCAGGGTAGGGAGTGCCTCGTTTTTGAAACAGCGGTGCCGGATAAATCCCAGCGGAAGGGATTATTGCAGCTTTTGACGGAGTTTCAGCTGGCGGATATCCTTGCCCCAGAACAGGAGGGGCTGGAAGGTACCGGTGATTCTGGAGGTAATGGCTTCCCCATAGCGTTCCAGGAGCTGTTTTTGGTTCAGGTTGGTGCTGATAATGGTGGGAAGACCCGCCAGCATACGGCTGTTGACGATATTGTAGACGCAGGAAGTATAAAAAGGGGTAGAGAATTCCGTACCCAGGTCATCCAGGATCAACAGATCGCTTTGTTCCAGGGCATCCTCGCTGTCACCGCCGGCACGGCCGAAATGCTCTTTTTCCAGTTGATGGAGGAGCTGTTGGGCGGGGCCGTATACGACGGTGAACCCCTTTTCGGCGACAGTGCGGGCGATAGCCAGGGAAAGATGGGTTTTACCGGTACCGGTAGGGCCTTGGAAAAGCAGGCTGGGGGATTCGGGAGAAAAATCCGCCGCGTAGCACCGGCAGTAGGCCAGGACGTCGCCCATGCGAGCGCGGGGAGAGACGCCGGTTTTGGGATCGGGTGCGGCGGGATAGAAATCCAGATCCATCTCTTCAAACCGAGTGAGCTTCATAGGGATGGTTCGGCTCAGCCGGCGGCAGGCGGCTTCCCGCAGCAGGCTTTCCAGGCAGCCGCACATCCGGCCTTGGGCATAGCCGGTATCCTGGCATTTGGGACAGGTGTACCGGGGCTCGAAGTTATCCGCCGTTTCGCCATGGCGGTGAAGGAGAGCGGCCATTTCCGCCTGGAGGTCCAGGTTTTCCTGTTTAATCCGTTCCACAGCGGCCTCCACATCGCCGCCGTTCAGCACGGCACGGGCCACCAGAAGGGAAGCGCCGGCCATGGCCTGTTCAATTTCCCGGATCCGGGGTTCCGCGGCCAGCATCCGTTCCCGCAGGGCGGCCGCTTCCGTGTTGGCCTTTATCCGGCGGCGCTCCAGTTCGGCCGCCGCTTCCTCATAGATTTCCCGGCTGTACGCCACAGCCATCACCCTTTCTTATACACCGGTACGTAGTTGCGCACCATATTCTCATACTCATCCAGATCCAGGGAGGTATGAGCGGGAGCGGCGGATTTGCCGCTGGATTGGGCCTGCGCCTTTTCAGGGGTATCAATGCCGTCCAGGTGCCAGCGCTCCAGGATCCTGTCCATATATTTGTACTGGAATTCGCCTGTCTTTTCGACGCATTTATCATAGGCCAGCCGGATCAGCCCCTCATCCATATGCCATTCCTCCAGCCATTTTTCCGCCGAGTCCAAGGCCCTGGAGGAGGGGGCCTTGGCCATTTCGCAAAGGGATTGGACAGTGGCCCAGGCCCTTTGGCGGCGTTCCAGGCGGCACAGATGATCTTCGGCGGCGGCGATGGTGACGATGCCTTGATCCACCCAGTTCAAAGCCACCTTTTCAATGTACCGCATATTCATTTTTCCCTCGGCAGCCGCATATGCTACCACCATAAGGATCACTTCGGCGGGAAGCCCGGCGGTATCATAAAGATAAAGCAAGGTTTCCATATCCCCGTGGGACAGGGGACGGCCCAGCCGGGCGGACGCGGTATCCAGCAGATAGGTGAATTCCCCGCTTTGTTCCCGGCGGGCAAGGACCTCAGCCAACTGGGGGTTTACCGGCCGGGGACGGGGAGCGGGCCGGGGTTCAGAGGGGGCTGGGGAAGGGGTCTGACTCTGAGCCGCGGGAGGAGAGGCCGGGAAGGTTTCAGGGGAAAGAGAAGGGGAAGCTGAGGGAGACTGGGCCGGCAGGAGGATACCGGTTTCCAGCCAGTACTGGAGCGCGTCGGAGCATTCGGCGGGGGAGATTCCCAGTGCCTTGGAACAGGCCTCCGGCTGGAAAGAGCCTTTCCCTTTACGGGCCAGCCACAACAATACCTTCAGCTGCTGTACCCCTGCCATTTTAATATGCTTGTCCACCACGGCGGCGGGCAGGGCCAGCACCTCCGACAGATTTTCCGGGTTCCAACGGTATTCCACGGCTGTTCCAACATCCTTTCCCACTTGATGAAGCCCATTTTCCCAATACCCGATTTACACTACCGGGACGCGGCTGAGTTTTCAAAGAAATATATTTCATTATACACGCAACCCCTATTCCGGCGCAAGAGGCTATTTTGGCGGGACCCGGAGGAGCCCTGTTGGCGATGCTGCGGGGAGGAAGGGGAAAGGCGGGAAAGGAGACTGATATGCGGCGGATATGGGAATTGCAGCCCCCGCCTGGGAGTCTGTTGAGCAATACCTTGAAGGACATCCCGCTTGTGGGGCTGGTGATGTTAGCGTGGCCTGCCGGGAGCGGGAAAACAGGGATGCTGCTGAAGCTGGCCTACCGGTACGCCGCGGCCAAACCGGCTTTATTTTTCACGCTGGACCAGACAGCGGAGGATCTGGCGGCCCGGTTGTATGGGGCTTATCCGGCGGGGGAGGTAGCCCGGCGGCAGCTGACCATATGCGATGACCGGTATACCATTGAAGAGATGGATGCGTTGGCAGGCAGCGGGGAGTATGGTTTAGTGCTGATAGACGACCTGGAGTTGGCTGGGAGCGGGAAGGAACTGAGCCGTTGGGAGGAACGGGAGCATATATGGGAATTTTTGCGGCGATGGAGCCAAGACTGCCTTGTGATAGCCGCCATGCGCCAGCCACCATTGCTGTAAGGGTGGATCCCAGTGGAGGTGTTGTGAACCCCGGTGGGAAAAAGGAGGAAAAAACCATGGAAACTTTACGGATTTACCAGTTGATTTTTTCACAAGGTATGGTATGATGATAACGAACACAAAAAGGAGGTGCTTAACTGTTATGGCTTATAAAATCAGTGACGACTGCATCGCTTGCGGAGCCTGCGAGGCGGAATGCCCTGTTTCCGCTATCTCCGAGGGTGACGGCAAATACGAGATCAACCCTGATATTTGCACGGAGTGCGGCAGCTGCGCGGACGTTTGCCCCGTGGGTGCTCCCCAGGCCGACTGAGTCCGGGTGTAGCCTGGACGCCAGTTAATCTATGTTCAGGTGCAGAGTTGCCGGGCGGCCGTATGGCCCGCCCGGCAATTTTTTCGGCTTAGAAGGGTTGCGGCATGGAGGCGCCGCAGCAAGGAGACAGTCTTACCAGCGGTTACGGGTTTTAAAGCGGAAAGCCAGCCGCTGTTCTATACATAATAGAAACACGGGAAGTTTTCGCCCGCCTTTTACAAAAGGCAACGCCTGGGAGCGCCCGCGGTGCGGGAAACAGCGAGCAGGGGTTGGCGCCGCGGTCAAGACCGGCCGCCGCCAGGGCGGCGCGGGGCGGTTTTGGGAACCGCAAGAGGAGGCAGGGTCGAGGGGCAGAGCCCCCGCCGTATCTTTCTGGAGAGGATTCCCGCGCGGGGAAAAGGAGGGATTTCCATGGAACATCTGGAGCCCTTGGGGGCGGGACGGTACATATGGGTGGACGAGGATTGCGGATTTGGCACCGATGCCGTGCTGCTGGCGGATTTCGCGCGGCCCTCCTGCTGGGGAGCCGCCCGGGATCATGAGGCTATTTGCGAACTGGGCACCGGCTGTGGAATCTTGCCGCTGCTCTGGCACCGGATTCCCCGGGCCGCCGGTGCCCCGCCCATCCATTGCGTGGAAGTACAGCCCCACGCGGTTCAACTGGCCCGGAGATCCATGGAATACAATGGCCTTTCCGGCCAAGTGGCGGTTCATGAGGCGGACTGGAACCGGCTCCAGCCGCTCTTTCCTGAAGGAACGTTCCAGCGGGTAGTGGTAAACCCGCCATATTTTCCTCCCGGTTCCGGAAAGACCAGCCTATCTCCTGCCGCACGGCTGGCCCGGCATGAGCAGCCTGGAGGCTTGGAAGCGTTAGCGGCCGCGGCCGCACGGCTGCTGGGGAATGGGGGCCGTTTATGCCTGTGTCACCGACCGGAACGGCTGGCTGACGTGATGGCCGCCCTGCGATCCGCGGGGCTGGAACCCAAGCGTCTGCGGCTGGTGCAGCAGAGAGGGGATACCGTGCCCTGGCTGCTGCTTTTGGAGGCTCGAAAGCAGGGGCGGCCAGGCCTGGCTGTAGAGCCGGCTTTGCTGATGGAGATCGGAGAGGGGAAGCCTACGGCAGAATACGGCCGGATTCTGGGGTATGAACTGTAAATACAGACGGTATATATTAAGCAAAATATAACAGGAGGATGGCGTATGGCGGGTACATTAACACTGGTGGGCACACCCATCGGCAACCTGTCGGATTTTTCCCCCAGGGCGGCCGCCGCGCTGGAGGGGTGCGATTTCATCGCGGCAGAGGATACCCGGGTAACCCTGGGACTGCTGAACCATTTTGGTATCAAGAAGTCGCTGGTCAGCTATCATGAGCATAACAAGCGGGAGCGGGGAGAAGCGATCTGCGCTCGCCTGGAAGCGGGAGAAAACGGGGTGCTGGTGACCGATGCGGGGATGCCGGCCATTTCGGACCCAGGGGAAGACCTGGTAGCTCTCTGCCATCAGCGGGGGATTCCGGTAACCGTGGTACCGGGGCCCAGCGCTGTGATTACCGCGCTGGCGGTTTCGGGCATGGCGGCAGGCCGGTTCACCTTTGAGGGGTTTCTCAGCGTGAACCGCCGTTCCCGGCAGGAGCATCTGGACTCCCTGAAGGACGAACGGCGCACCATGGTGTTTTATGAAGCGCCGCACAAGCTGTCCGCCACCCTGAAGGATATGCTGGCA
The DNA here is from genome assembly GCA_944382025.1 of uncultured Clostridia bacterium. GTDB lineage: Bacteria > Bacillota > Clostridia > Oscillospirales > Acutalibacteraceae > UMGS1623. Next base: position 5,320 of record CALWMQ010000126.1, read on the forward strand.
GTGCTGGGGGACCGACGGATTTGCCTGGTTCGGGAGCTGACAAAGATTCATGAGGAAGTGCTGCCCACCACCCTGGCGGAGGCGGCGGCCCGATATCAGGAGGAGCCGCCCCGGGGTGAATTTGTGCTGATCCTGGAGGGAGCCCGTCCCCGGGAAAAGGAAGCGGTCTCGCCGGAGGAGGCCGCGGGTATAGCGGAAGGGCTGATGAGGGAAGGCTTGTCCGCATCCGAGGCGGCCAAGCAGGCAGCCGCCCAAACCGGCATAAAAAAAGGGGAGATATACCGGCTGCTGACCAGGAAAGAGGGGTTGTCGGAGTAGCAGCCGCCCAGCCCGGGCTTAAGCGTGGAAAGGGCGTTGCCTTTCCGCCGGGGATGGGGTATAATGTGGAAAAATGAGGATGGCCGCCGTCAAGGAGGCCGGGAATCAGGAGAAAGGTTGATACAGGGATGACGGTACAATGGATAACGGCAAATTTTTTCTCGCCGGGGGAGCCGGGATATTATCTGCTGATTTTTGCCTTTATGGCGGGGCTGGTGATCCTGTTTATCTGGAGCAACCATCGGAATAAGGACAACAGCCGGGCGGCTCAGCTGGGCTGGCGGTATAAGGAGATGGATGAGGAAAAGCTGGCGTCGGTTCCTGACGATGAGCTGGTGGACGCCGTGGTGGCCAATATTCTGGAGAAACTGGATAAGCGGCATCCCAATCCCTATAGGGACGTACCGCTTATGTCCCGGGGCCGTTGCGCGGTATACAGTGTTTGGATAACCTGCCGGGAGCTGGACGAGGGCAGCTTTGAAGAGTATTTTGCCAGCCCATCCCTGAAATTCTGTGACCTGGCGGCTGACGGGCTGGAGCTGATGAATGCGCCCCTGTGCGCCAAGGCTCTGCGGGAAGCGGCTCCTCTGTCGGCGGATATGGAAGGGAATGCGGACCGGCTGGCGGAGCTGCACGCGGATTTTGTGGAAGCGGTGGAAGTAGAGCAGCCTCTTCAGGCGTGCGTGGAGTACATCCGGTCCAATCCGGAGGAGTTTATCGACCAGCCGCAGGAGGAAGGACAACTGCCTCCCACCCTCCGGTGATGAATCTTTAAAAGGGGATTGGGGGACAGTACAGGCCGTCCTCTGGGGGAGGATGACCGGGGCTCTGTCCCTGGAGCCCACCGCCCCTTGTGGATACCAAAACCAACCCGTGCCGCCCTGGCGGCGGCCGGTTTTGACCGTGGCGCCAACCCCTGTTCGCTGTCTCCCGTCCCGCGGGATACGGCGGGGGCTCTGCCCCTCGACCCTGCCTCCTCTTGCGGTTCCC
>CALWMQ010000127.1 GCA_944382025.1 uncultured Clostridia bacterium
GCGCCGTCCCTCTTCCAGCAGAGGGTATCTGGATGGTTTATCCTTCATATCCACTCCTCCTTTTCTGTTTCTATTATGCTTTTCCGACAGAAGAAGGTCAAGGGGAAACCAGGAAAATTTTGAAAAGGCGGTACGGGTGGGATGCGAAAGCCGTATGGCAAGATGATCCCGCCATGCATAGCCCAACCCGCCCACAGCATAGTCGTTTTCACATGCTTCCCCCAACCGCCCCTATTCCACGCCTATATAGCCCTTTTATCGATCATATTCAGGTAAAACTGTTTTGGCTATGAATAATAGAATATACCGCCTCTGGTTTCAATACGATGACCAACCGCCTGGGACCGGATTCCTGTGCGTTTTCCGCCATTGAGACCCGGCTGGAAAACAACACGGTCCGTATCTGCCTTCCCCCTGCCTCCGCCGCGGTTGTCGCATTTTCCCTGTAAAAAACGAGGCGTCTCAAAGGCCAGGTGAAAACGGAAATCCTACTTGACTTTATGATTGGATGTGTGTTACCGTGACATCAAAAGAACGGGTGATTCGAGCGATTGAACGGACCGGGCCGGACAGATTCCCGGTGTATTTCTGCAACCGGGATACCCACCTGTCGGATATTGTATCTACCGGCATCCGTCCAGCGGCCTCCTTCCATGGGGATAACCCATACCGGAGCGAGTGGGGCTATATCCTGAAGCCTTACGCGGGAACCATGGGGCAGCCGGAGGATGGAGTATTGGAAAAAGGATGGGACTATTGGGATACGTTTACCGTTCCGGATGGACGTGACCCTTCCCGCCTGGCCCACCTTCCGGAGTTTGTGGCGCAGAATCCCGATAGGTTTAAAACCCTGTGCATGGGGATCTCCGGGTTTACCAACGCCTGCTTTACCCGGGGGACGGCCAATTTTCTGGAAGATATGTATTTGGAACCGGAGCTGGCGGAGCAGCTTTTAGACGCTATTTTCACCTATGAAAACCAAGTGATCCGCATGGCCTGCGAACTGGGCGTGGATGGGTTTGAATTCTATGATGATTTTGGTACCCAGAAAGCTTTGTTCATGGCGCCCCAAATGTTCCGAGACATGTTCATCCCCCAATTCCGCAGACAGTTTGAATTAATCCACAGTTATGGGAAGTATGTGTATTTTCACAGCTGCGGAAATGTATGGGATATTATTCCGGATTTGATTGCTTGTGGGGCTGACGTGCTCAACCTAAATCAGCCGGATCTCTTCGGCATCGAGAGACTGGGGTCCACGTTTGGCGGAAAGGTGTGTTTTGCCTGCCCCGTTGACCATCAAACGGTAGCGATTCATGGAACCCAAGAGGAAATTCAGGACTATGTTTGCCGCCTGAATCAGTATCTGGGAGCCTTCCAGGGGGGATGGATTGCCCTGCTTGAGGATTATGCCTGCTGCGGGATGAGCGAGGAGAACTTCCAAGCCATTAAGCAGGCCTTCCTGCACCCTGAGACAATGGGCTGGGCTGTTTAAAGTGCGGGGGCCAAGACGATCATGATGTCTGGGAGACGCCTTTAGCACGGGATAAGCATCCGTAAAACGCTTCCTATACGCTGCGGGCTTGGAGAGGAGGATGGGTATCAGCCCAGTCCTTCTCTTCACGCTGTATATAGTACAATCTTTCAAAAGGAGAATGGGATATGGTGGAGTTTGTCCCGGATTACCGGAATCTTGTCAAAGCGGCGACCAATATAGAAGCCCAGCGGCTGCCGTTGTACGAGCACAGCGTGTCGCCTAAAATCATCGAGCGGATTACGGGAGTGGAATTCGCGGACCTAGGCGGGGGAGATGAAAAAGACCTTAATGAGTATTTCAGGCATTACTGCCAGTTCTTTAAATCCATGGGCTATGACGCTGTTCCGTTTGAATGCTGTATCGGGGAGGCTATGCCGGACAGTGGCTGCCTGGGCGGGCATAAGGAACCGGTTATCCGGGATCGGGCGGATTTCGAAAAATACCCATGGGATACGGTGGAAGAACGCTACTTCCAACGGTTTTCCCCTTACTTCAGAGCCCTGGGCAATCATCTGCCCGCCGGAATGAAAGCCGTCGGCGGCGTGGGAAACGGGATTTTCGAATGCGTACAAGATGTGGTAAGCTTCATGCAGCTGTGCTATATCTCCATGGATGATCGGGAATTGTATCGGGATCTGTTCCAGAAAGTATATGAAATCAGCAGCCGGATCTGGAACCGTTTTCTGAAAGAGTTCGGGGATCTGTATTGTGTGGTGCGGTTTGGGGACGATTTAGGTTATAAATCCAGCACTTTGCTTCCCCCCGAGGATATTAAAGACGAGATTATCCCCTGTTATCAAAAGCTGATCGCCTTGATCCATGCCCATGGCAAACCGTTCTTACTCCATTCCTGCGGCTGCATTTTTGAATTGATGGATGATCTGATCAATGTCGCCAAAATTGACGCCAAGCATTCCAATGAGGATGTGATCGCGCCATTCCCCGTATGGGTGGAAAAATACGGCCATCGGATCGGGAATTTTGGCGGTATCGATACGGATGCGGTCTGCCGGTTGGACAGACAGGAAATGAAAGAGTATATCACCGATGTCATCCGCCAATGCCGGTATCACGGCGGATTCGCGTTTGGAAGCGGGAATTCCATTGCGGAATATGTCCCGCCGGAAAACTATGTGAACATGGTGGAAATTGTACGTGAGCTGCGGGGAGAAGCCGGGTAACGGGAGATGACGGCAGCCAAGAGGATGGCCATAGCCATGTAAAGCAAAAAATAAGTAAAGGAGTCCCGCTTATACGGCCGTATGAGCGGGACTTTTACCTGGCTGTCATACCCTTATGGGGATCACCCGTTTCTGGTTCCGTATGCGCCGGGTGTACGGCAGCCGCTGCCTGATAAGCCCGGCAAGCGTTGAAGCGTCGTTCCCGTGCCGTCCCCCTCGCGACCCGGTTCGCCCCATCTCCACAGGTGCTTGGAGATGGGACCGCCTCCATGCCGGGGGATAGCTGTTGTGCTGAAGCAAGACAAACCCCGCTGACCAGGCAGTATTTTTATGCCTGATCAACGGGGTTATGATTCCAAAAGGGATTCAGAACAGGTTATTCCTCGCTGGGCTCTTCGCTTTCGGACGGATCTTCCTCACAGCAACAGCAACCGTCCTCATCGCAGCAGCAGTCATCCAGGTCACAATTAAAACTATCATTATAAGCGGCCAATGCTTTTTTCCGTGCCCTGGCCCGCAGCAACAGCACCGCGGCGGTGGTCAGCGCCGCCACAGCCGCTGCGACAACAGCTACCCATATCCATTTGGAAGATTTACAGTCGTTCATCCAATCCCATCCTTTCGTCAGATTTCGCAAAGGATCCTGCTATTTCCAGTGAGTATAGCATACAGCAATCCCGAATCAAAGTCAAGGTTTTCCAAAAAGGGTTACAGATTGTTTACCACTTCAGCTTATAGAATCCCCGTAAAAAAGGGATTTATACCAGCAGCAACGTAAAATGTGATTTTTATTCACAATTTTGGCATTAGACTTCATGCAGGATCCTCGCCGAGGCATCCAGGATCACACCAAGACACCCTACGTGCCCGGTACGTGCGGAAGCGGCTGTGTATGATATCCTTATGTTACATCTCCTATAAAACGCTTGCTTTTTGACAGCCGGATATGTATTCCTACCGGCATTGTTCCACGATGGAAGGTATCTGCCCTATATTCTGGGCCGGATCTGTTGGAATTTTATGCCCAGGGTATCGACCGGGATACTCGGCGGCTCGCAGCGGCACAGCACATTTTTTAAACCTTTGCCCATCATTATCGTTGTACATTCCCTGCGTTTTCTGTTATACTGAGAAAAAACACAGAGGAGGGTTTTGCCATGGCGTGCGAGCAGCAATCCCATTTTCCGATCCCCCGTCCGCCACAGGAGGTCTTCGGCTATTTATCCACCCTTCCGGCTATAGCCGGGTTTTCCACAACAGGAGTGAATCCCGCCGCGTTTCAGATATACCTGTCCAGCGGTGCCTCTTTGTCTTCCTGGGGAGAGGACCTGTCCCTGACCATTTACAGCGATGGGCAAGGAGGGACCATGGTGGTGGCGTTCTCCAAGCCGAAGCTGGCCACCACCCTGATCGACTATGGCAAGAATCGTAAAAATGTAGATACGCTTCGCCGGACAGTGCGGAGCATGTATGGTTTGCCCGACATTCCCGGATAACAGATTGTCCCGTAAAAAGCGCCACATCCCATCCCGCCGTCATAAACCTAAAACAGCCCCCAATGATCCGGCTCAAAGCGTCAGAGAAATCCATTGTACATAAAGTTTTCGCCCGCCTTTTTCAAAAGGCAACGACTGGGAGCGCCCACGGGCCGGGAAACAGGGAGCGGGAGCTGACGCCGAAGTCCAAACCGGTGGCCGCCAACGCGGCGCAGGTTGTTTTGAAAACCGTAAGGGGAGGCGGGGCTGATGGGCAGAGCCCCCGACTTATCCCATGGAGAGGGAAACAGCGAGCAGGGATTGGCGCCGCGGTCAAAACCGGCAGCCGCGAGAGCGGCACGGGGCGGTTTTGGGCACCGCCAGAGACGGCGGGATTGAGGAGCGGAGCCCCCGTCGCATCCCTCAGGACGCGAAAAAACCCAGGGCACTGCCGACCATTCCGTTTACCTGCTTTCTGACAAGCTGAAAGGCCTGAACGCCGAGCGTTCAGGCCTTTTTGTAGAGTAAAACCACTGGCTAGGCCAGTGGTTCAGGAGAGCCTAAGGCGATAAGATAGACAGAAAAACTCCCTTTGCTAAAATGAAAA
>CALWMQ010000128.1 GCA_944382025.1 uncultured Clostridia bacterium
GGAGGTATTGGCGATCAGGCCGCGCATACCGGCCAGCTGACGGATCTGGGCGATAGAACCACGGGCGCCGGAATCCGACATCATAAAGATAGGATTATACGGATCCATGTTATCATTCAGCGCCTTGGTAACCTTTTCCGTGGTTTCGTTCCAGGTACTGATAACGCCGCGGTAGCGTTCCTCATCGGACAGCAGACCTTTGTTATACAGCTTGGTGATATTATCCACATTGGCTTCCGCTTCGGCGATCAGCTGCTTTTTCTCCGGAGGGATAGCGGCGTCGATAACCGCCACCGTCAGAGCGCCCTTGGTGGAATATTTGTAGCCCTGAGCCTTAATGGCGTCCAGAACCTCAGAGGTGCGGGCAGCGCCATGGACTTTAATGCACTTTTCAATGATCTTGGACAGCTGCTTCTTACCCACCTTGAAGTTAATCTCGTACTGGAACATATCGTCCACAGTATTCCGCGCCACAAAGCCCAGATCCTGGGGAATGGGGTGGTTGAAGATAATCCGTCCGATGGTGGTTTCTACCAGCCGGTGTTCGGTGACGCCGTTGATTTCCAGGAAGCGGCGGACCTTGATTTTGGCGTGGAGTCCGATCACATGCTCCTGATAGGCCATCATGGCCTCATTTTCATCCCGGAACACCTTACCCTCACCGGGCTCGCCGGGTTTGTCAATGGTCAGGTAATAAGAACCCAGCACCATATCCTGGGTAGGCACCGCTACCGGCTTGCCGTCGGAGGGCTTCAGCAGGTTGCCGGCCGCCAGCATCAGGAAACGGGCTTCCGCCTGGGCTTCCGCCGACAGGGGGACGTGGACAGCCATCTGGTCGCCGTCGAAGTCGGCGTTGAAGGCGGTACACACCAGAGGATGCAGCTTAATAGCCCGGCCTTCCACCAGCACCGGTTCAAAGGCCTGGATACCCAGGCGGTGCAGGGTAGGAGCACGGTTCAGCATGACCGGATGGTCCTTGATAACGATTTCCAGGGCGTCCCATACCTCAGGGCGCACCCGTTCCACCATTTTCCGGGCAGACTTAATGTTGCCCGCGGCGCCGGTTTCCACCAGACGCTTCATGACAAAGGGCTTGAACAGTTCCAGAGCCATCTCTTTCGGAAGGCCGCACTGGTACATTTTCAGTTCAGGCCCAACCACGATAACCGACCGGCCGGAGTAGTCGACACGCTTGCCCAGCAGGTTCTGGCGGAACCGGCCCTGCTTGCCTTTCAGCATATCGGACAGGGACTTCAGAGGACGGTTGTTGGGGCCGGTCACCGGACGGCCGCGGCGGCCGTTGTCGATGAGGGCGTCCACCGCTTCCTGAAGCATCCGTTTCTCGTTGCGCACGATGATATCGGGAGCACCCAGTTCCAACAGGCGTTTCAGACGGTTATTCCGGTTGATCACCCGGCGGTAGAGATCGTTCAGGTCAGAGGTAGCAAAGCGTCCGCCGTCCAGCTGTACCATGGGCCGGATATCCGGAGGGATCACCGGGATCACGTCCAGAATCATCCATTCCGGGCGGTTGCCGGACAGGCGAAAGGATTCCACCACCTCCAGGCGTTTGAGTAACCGGGCCCGTTTCTGACCATTGGACCCCTCCAGCTCCTCCTTCAGCTCAGCGGAGAGGGCTTCCAGGTCAATTTCCGCCAGCAGCTTCTGGATATACTCGGCGCCCATTCCGGCATCGAACTCATCCTCATATTTTTCCCGCATATCCCGGTAATCTTTTTCATTCAGGATCTGCTTTTTCTGCAGGGGGGTACGGCCGGGATCCACCACAATATAGGAAGCAAAATACAGCACCTGCTCCAGGAGGCGGGGGGAGATATCCAGAATCAGCCCCATCCGGGAAGGGATCCCCTTGAAATACCAGATATGGGATACCGGAGCGGCCAGCTCAATATGGCCCATCCGTTCCCGGCGAACCTTGGCGCGGGTTACTTCCACGCCGCAGCGGTCACAGATTTTGCCCTTATAGCGGATGCGTTTATATTTGCCGCAATGGCATTCCCAGTCCTTGGTCGGCCCGAAAATCCGCTCGCAGAACAGGCCGTCCCGCTCCGGTTTCAGGGTACGGTAATTAATGGTTTCGGGCTTTTTTACCTCGCCGTAAGACCAGCTGCGGATCTGATCGGGAGAGGCCAGGCCGATTTTGATCGAGTCGAACACGTTAAATTCCATCATAACTTATACAGCCCTCCCCTATTAAAGTTCGTCATCGCCCAGCAGAAGGTCATCATCGCCATCGTCGGCGGCAAAAACCTCTTCCTCGCTGAACGGGTCATCATCGGTCTCTTCCGATTCCTCAACGCCGTATCCATCCAGGTCTTCCTCATTGGCCACCGAGCTGAAAGCCTCGTCATCCACCGTGACCATGTTCAGTTCCTCATCGTCATCGAAGGTCTGCTTCAGGTCGATTTCCTGCTTATCCTTGTTCAGCACCTTGATATCCAGGCCCAGGGACTGGAGTTCCTTGACCAGCACCTTGAAGGACTCCGGCACACCGGATTTGGGAACATTCTGTCCCTTGACAATGGCCTCGTAGGTCTTGACACGGCCCACCACATCGTCCGACTTCACCGTCAGGATTTCCTGCAGGGTATAGGCGGCGCCATAGGCCTCCAGGGCCCACACCTCCATTTCCCCGAAACGCTGGCCGCCGAACTGAGCCTTACCGCCCAGGGGCTGCTGGGTAACCAGGGAATACGGACCGGTCGAACGGGCGTGAATCTTGTCGTCCACCAGATGGTGCAGCTTGAGGAAGTACATATATCCAACAGTAACGGGGTTATCAAAGGCCTCGCCGGTACGGCCATCATACAAAATGGTCTTGCCATCCCGGCGTTTGCCGGCCTGTTCCAGCAGTTCCTGAATATCCTGTTCGTGGGCGCCGTCAAAGACCGGGGTCATAACCTTCATGCCCAGGGCGGCGGCAGCCATACCCAGATGAACCTCCAGTACCTGGCCGATATTCATACGGGAGGGCACGCCCAGGGGGTTCAGAACAATGTCCAGAGGACGGCCGTCGGGCAGGAAGGGCATATCCTCACTGGGCAGGATACGGGACACAACACCCTTATTACCGTGGCGGCCCGCCATCTTATCGCCCACGCTGATCTTCCGTTTCTGCGCGATATAGCAGCGTACTACCATATTGACACCGGGGCTCAGCTCATCGCAGTTTTCCCGGGTAAACACCTTGACATCCACGATGATGCCGTATTCGCCGTGAGGCACCCGCAGGGAGGTATCCCGGACCTCCCGGGCCTTTTCGCCGAAGATGGCCCGCAGCAGGCGCTCCTCAGCGGTCAGTTCGGTCTCGCCCTTAGGCGTGACCTTGCCCACCAGGATGTCCCCGGAACGCACCTCAGCGCCGATATGGATGATTCCGCGCTCGTCCAGGTCTTTCAGGGCATCCTCACCCACGTTGGGAATATCCCGGGTGATTTCCTCCGGCCCCAGCTTGGTATCCCGGGACTCAATCTCGTATTCCTCGATGTGAATGGAGGTAAATACATCGTCCCGAACCACTTTCTCATTGATCAGCACGGCGTCCTCGTAGTTATAGCCTTCCCAGGTCATGAAGCCGATGAGGACGTTCTTGCCCAGGGAGATCTCACCGTTGCAGGTGGAGGGACCGTCGGCAATCACTTCCTTGGCCTCAACGTGCTGGCCATACACCACCACCGGGCGCTGGTTAACGCAGGTACCCTGGTTGGAGCGCATAAACTTGATCAGGTGATAGGTATCCACGCTGCCATCGGAATCCCGGCGGATCAGGATCCGGTCAGCGGACACGGCGCAGACGGTACCGGCCTCTTTCGCCAGCACGCAGACGCCGGAGTCCACACCGGCCTTGTATTCCATACCGGTACCCACAATGGGGGAATCCGTCTTCAGCAGAGGCACCGCCTGCCGCTGCATGTTGGAGCCCATGAGGGCGCGGTTGGCGTCGTCGTTTTCCAGGAAGGGGATCATAGCCGTAGCCACCGAAACCACCATCTTGGGGGAGACGTCCATATAGTCAATCTTATCCGGCTCGATTTCCAGGAATTCACTGCGGTACCGGGCATTGACGCGGGACCGGACGAAGCGTCCGTTCTCATCCAGAGGTTCGTTGGCCTGAGCGACGATAAAATCGTCCTCCACATCAGCGGGCATATAGACCACTTCATCAGTAACCACGCCGGTCTTCTTGTCCACCTTGCGGAAAGGAGCCTCGATAAAGCCGTACTCGTTGATCTTGGCGAAGGTGGCCAAATAGGAAATCAAACCGATGTTGGGGCCTTCAGGGGTCTCAATAGGACACATACGGCCATAGTGGCTGTAGTGGACGTCACGGACCTCGAACCCGGCCCGGTCACGGGACAGGCCGCCGGGGCCTAAAGCGGACAGACGACGCTTATGGGTCAGCTCCGCCAGAGGATTGTTCTGATCCATGAACTGGGACAGGGGCGAGGATCCGAAAAATTCCTTAATCGCCGCCACCACCGGCCGGATATTGATCAGGGCCTGAGGAGTAATCACGTCCATATCCTGAGCCTGGAGGGTCATACGCTCCCGGATGACCCGTTCCATACGGGAAAAACCGATACGGAACTGGTTCTGGAGCAGTTCGCCCACGGAACGGATACGGCGGTTGCCCAGATGGTCGATGTCATCGGTGGTGCCGATATCGTGGCCCAGGCAGTTGACATAGTTGATGGTCGCCAGAATATCGTCCACAATGATATGGTTGGGGATCAGGTCGTTTTTGCGCTGGCGGATGGCTTCCTTGAGGGCTTCCTCGTCCTCGTTGGCCTCCAGAATTTCCTGGAGAACCGAGAACCGGACCCGCTCGTTAATGCCCAGCTCCTCCACGTCAAAGGAAACAAACTTTTTGATGTCCACCATGCCGTTGGTGACAATCTTGACTTCCCTGTTCTCACCATGCTCCTCTACGTTGACATAGGCAACGGAGACGCCCGCGTCCTCCATCTCCATGGCGCGGGTTTTATTGATGAGTTCCCCGGCCTCGGCCATGAGCTCGCCGGTGGAAGGGTTGACGATCGGGCGGCTCAGGCGGCAGCCGGCCAGCCGGTTGGACAGGCCCAGCTTTTTATTGTATTTATACCGGCCCACCCGGGACAGGTCGTAACGGCGGGGGTCAAAAAAGAGGCTTTCCAGATGCTGCTGGGAATTTTCCACCGTCAGCGGCTCGCCGGGACGCAGCTTGCGGTACACTTCCAGCAAAGCTTCCTCGGTATTTTTCGTAATATCCTTTTCGATGGTAGCGTGGATGCGCTCATCGTCCCCGAAGAAATCCAGCAGTTCAGCATCGCTGCCCAGGCCCAAGGCCCGGACAAATACGGTAACCGGCAGCTTCCGGTTCTTATCAATACGGACATAGAACACATCGGAGGAATCGGTCTCGTATTCCAGCCAGGCGCCCCGGTTAGGGATGACCGTGGTATTAAACAGCTTTTTCCCCGTGGTATCGTAGGTCATGCCGTAATACACGCCGGGGGAACGGACCAGCTGGGAAACAATGACCCGTTCGGCGCCGTTGATGACAAAGGTGCCGCTGTCGGTCATCAGGGGGAAATCCCCCATGAATACTTCGGATTCCTTAATCTCACCGGTCTCCTTATTCAGCAGGCGTGCCCGCACCCGCAGGGGAGCGGCATAGGTCACATCCCGCTCTTTGCACTGTTCCACCGTATATTTAGGGGTTTCATCCAGCCGGTAATCGATAAACTCCAGCACCAGGTTGCCGGTATAGTCAGTAATGGAAGACACATCGCCGAACACTTCTTTGAGGCCTTCCTCCAGGAACCATTGATAGGAGTTTTTCTGCACCTCGATGAGGTTGGGCATTTCCAGGACCTCATTGATTTTCGCGAAACTCATCCGTGTCGTTTTGCCTAACTGTACCGGTTTGATGTTGACCATAGGCTCGATCACTCCTGTTCTCTATTTTCATTCCCGCATACGGCGCGCCATGGCCCGTCTTGGAGCCCGCTGCGAAAAATTGCCGGATCCACCGTGGCTGTCGAGGGTAATAACCAAAAATTTTTCCATAAGCCCTTGCGCATTTTGACAGACTGTGCTATACTGTATTGGGTCATAGGCCTGAGCCCCCACGGTTGTGCAGTATACTATAATACATCATGGTTCTTTTGTTGTCAATGCTTATTTGAGAATTGGCAGCTTTTTTTATGTATTTTTTGCCTTTTTACGGGCAATGGTGAGTTTTGACCGGGCAGCCGGCAATTATGCGGTGGAAAAGTTTTTCCAAGAACGCCTGGCGGAGTTGTTTGTTTCTCTGTGCCTTCCCGCCGTTTTCCTCCGGCTTTTGCGTCCCATTCCCCTGTCAATTAGGCCCGGCCCGCCCCGATCGCCATCAAACCTGTGCCCATGGGGCATACTAAAACGCAAACCATACCGCTCCCTTTGGCCTTGAAGCTCCCTATCCGTTATTTTCAACGTACTGTGTAACGAAAGGAATGGAATCCATGGCAAATCCCCGCCTTATCCGTTTGCTTGCTCTGCTGAGCGCTGCCACCCTGTCCGCCGCCCTGCTGGCTGGCTGCGGCGCCCGGCCGGACAAGGATACCTCCGATACCAGCGCTACCGCGCCGTCCATTACCACTGGCCCCACCGAACCCGCTACCCCGACCACTCCTCAAACTACCGCTCCTACCAAAACCTCCCAGGCTTCCAACGCCGCCAGCGGCCTGCTGATTAACAATCCCTATGGTCTGCCGGTGGACAAAACCCTGACCGCTCAGCTGGAGGAACTGCTGTTACGCCTCCAATCCAAAGCGTCCATTTATTATAAGGACCTGGAAACCGGACTGACAATTGAATACCTGGCGGACAAGCAATATCAGGCGGCCAGTGTTATCAAAGCGCCTTACATGCATTACCTTCTGGAATTTGAGGAGATCGATCCAGCCGAAAAGCTGACCCTCGAGAACAAACAGGGCGGCTCCAAGCACATCGACGACTATCCCAAAGGGACCCAGTTCACCGTTGAGGAGTTGATCCAGTACACCATCCTTTACTGCGACAACAGCGCCTATTTTCACCTGGCCGAGCGGTACGGCTTTAAAGGCTGTAACCAATACGCCGCCGGCCTGGGAATCCAGACAATCCAGGAACTGCCGCTCCAGTTCCCAAAGCCCAGATTCGGTTATCTTA
>CALWMQ010000129.1 GCA_944382025.1 uncultured Clostridia bacterium
TCTTATTCATGGCGAATAGATGGATACCTGCCTTTCGGTTTTGTTGGGTAACTCTACCTTAACACAGGTCCTGTCTACTCGCTATCTTTTTTTACTTTTTGTCTCACATCATTGTAACACCTACAAATAAATTTCGTAAAAAGGTGAGGAAGGCTATTGACAGGACAGGCAGAAATATGCTATCATAATCAGCGCTGTATGGGCCATTTCCGCAGCGCTTCAGTATGCGGGTGTAGTTCAGTGGTAGAACCCCAGCCTTCCAAGCTGGTTGTGTGGGTTCGATTCCCATCACCCGCTCCATTTGTTTTTTGCCGGGCGGAACCTCCGCCGTAGCAATACACTCTTCCCCGTTTGGTGTGGACCAGCCGAATATGCGCCTGTAGCTCAGCTGGATAGAGCATCTGCCTTCTAAGCAGAGGGCCAGGGGTTCGAGTCCCTTCAGGCGCGCCAGTATGGTGGATGTAGCTTAGTTGGTTAAAGCGCCAGTTTGTGGCACTGGAGACCGTGGGTTCGAATCCCATCTTCCACCCCACACAGAATAGGGACACACGGTGGCTTCCGCGTGTCCCTATTCATTCATAAAAAGGATGCCGCTGAAATAGTGCCGCATCTTGTCATATTGGGGTGTAGTCTAGTGGTAGGACAGCAGACTTTGACTCTGCCCGTGCTGGTTCGATTCCAGCCATCCCAGCCATGCCGGAAACCTAGTATTTATGCGGGTTTCCGGCTTTTTTGCGTTTATAATTGATTCAGGGAAATATGGGCTATACCCCAATTGTACCCCAATAAAGTTTAATAAGGCAGTTTAGCGACGCTGGATTTTATGTCTTCAGTGTCCACGTGGGTATAAATTTCTGTCACTCCAACAGAGCTGTGCCCAAGTAACTGCTGCACCTCTCGCAGATTCGCTCCGCCCTTGAGAAGATATGTGGCATAAGTATGCCGACACTTATGTGGGGATAGATATTCCACTGGTTTACGGCCACGTTCTTTCAGCACGGCGTTAATGGCATCAAAAGCATGATGATATTGTTGGGTCAGCTGAAATGTATCCCAGTATTCGAAATCGGATTTTGCGAGCACATAAATTCCACGACGAGGCATTCTATCCAGCAAGGCGGCCAATTTGTCATTGATGCCTATATAGCGTTCTTTGCCGCTTTTTGTAGGTTTTAGATAGTAGCCTCCGCCGTTCTTGCGGGCAACAGAGTGCTTGATGGTAATCACGTAATCTTCCCGGTTTACATCCCGCCATTGAAGTCCAGCAGCTTCTCCGATTCTCATTCCGGTGTAAAGCAATAGTTCAATGAGATACCCATATTCGACGGTAGGAGCAATTTCGAGGAGATCAGCGATTTGGGATTTGGTGAAGACCTTAGGAGTGACATCCTTGTCTTTTTTGATAGAGATCTTTCTGCAGGGGTTCAAGACACAAAAGCCATTATCTATAGCCGTTTCGAAAATAGCGCCCAAGGCTATTTTTATATGTTGCTGAGCTGATTTAGACAGGTTGGACTTACCCTTCATGAATTGTTCAATATGGGCGGGTTTTATCTGTTCAAATTTGAGATTTCCAAGAGCGGGGATAATGTGTTTATTCACATAAAGGGAATAATTCCGATAGGTGCCATCTTCCACCTTGCCTTTTTTGTAGATTTCAAGCCATTGGACAGCCCATTCTCCGAGGGTAGAAGTTTTTTCAATTTGTGGCTGGCCAGCTTTTTTCAGCCATTCTTTATATTTATTTTTGGGTTCGGTTTTGGTTTTGCCGTAAAAGGATTTCCGAATAGGATTTTTATTGATGTCATATCCGGCAACGACCCGGTATTCCCAGAGGCCATCCTTTTTTTTCCTCAGGCTTCCGTCGCCGTTAGCTTTTCTAGGCATATAGGGACCTCCTTCATAGATAATTGGAAGCAGCCGCGCAAGGAGGGGAGCTGTATTATTGGACCAAGGAATAGTATTGAATATGGATTTTTGGGAGGCTTATCTTCTGGTCTAAAACGCTTGTGTAAGAATACATTCCTTGGCATTCCCCGTATATGGTGAGGATATCTTCTTCCAGGATGCGATCAGCGCCCTCCGGGATGGAGATGGTGGCATAGATGGTATCCGTGTAAGAACCGTATTCCGTCTGGGTCACATTGATGCGGAGAGACACGGTATTGCCGACCGAAGGCTCTACCACTTGGATAACCTCACCGGTAAATGTAAACAGCTGACCCTTGTATCGTTCTGGGTTTCTGGCCAGATCGGTAAAGGAAATACTTTGGCAGGAGGCGATATACTCCTCTCTGGATTTTTGTTCTTGTTCATCCTGTGCGGCAAGGGCGTCCTCAATTTGTGTGGGGTATTGTTTTTTGAGAGCCTCCAGCTTTTCCGTCAGTTTATCGTTGGAGGAACACCGCTTGATGCCATCTTCTAAGATGTCAATGGCGCCGAGATAGTCCTCTTGCGCAAGGTAAAAGTCGGCATAAACAGAGTATATTTCTTGAAAGGTATCGTTGGATTGGATCTGGCTGTCCAAGATATCCTTGGCCTGTTCAAACTGTCCGGCTGATATGCATGACCGGGCAGTATTCAAATTATAATGAGTAACGGAAAGGGACAGGAAGGTAACCAGCAGGGCGAACAAAGCGACTGCGCCTAAGACTATCAGGGTAATCTGAAGGCTGCTGAGTTTTTTCTTAGTGATAGAGGCGGGCGTGCAGACGGGCAGGGGAGAATTGGGTATGGGGTTTTGCTGGACAGGCAGTACATGCTGATAGGGAGTTCCGCACTGAGGGCAAAAATTACCTTGGAATTTGGTACCGCATTTTGAACATCTCATTCAGACCGCTCCTTGAAAATAATGAGAAAAAGCCTTGATTTACGGGAACATATGTTCTATAATAAGACTGTAGTCTCATATATGAGATAAAATGATACATGGAGGGGAATTGTATGGGAAGGAAGGGAGACCGGGATCAAAAAAGGATGGTTTCGGTTTATCTGCCGGACATATATAGCCATGTAGAAAGGATTGAATTTGAAGATATGGTTCTGATGAACCGGGGATATCGACGGAATCAGTCCGGCAGATTGTCCAGCAACTTGCGCAACTTTTGAATTTCTTCGGCGGAGAGATCGGAGGAACCTTTCGCGGCATCATAGGACACAGCACCGCTTTCGGGCGGTGCTTTTCTTTTTTCCAATTCCGGATAGGCGACCCGTCCCAGGAGATAGTCTGTAGAGCAGTCAAAGAGATCGGCCAATTTGATGATCATGTCCATGTTGGGGCTATTTTTGCCGCTCTCCCACATACCGACGGTGGACTGCCCAACTCCCAGAGCCTGAGCGAGGCTGGCTTGTGACATATGAGCTTCTTCCCGAAGGGATTTCAAGCGAATGCGGAACATGGTTATCACCTCGCCACTATAATATCATTTATGCTGATAATTTGCAATTAATTATCATCCGCGCCGGAAAATAATCATTTAAGATGTTGACATAAACCATTTTTAATGATAATATAATCATGTAAGATGATTAACGGAGGTGAAAAACATGCAAGGGCTGCGGAAAATCCGGGAAGAAATGAGGATCAGCCAGGCAGAGCTGGCCCAAGCGCTGAAGGTACGGCAGACAACGGTATCCATGTGGGAGAGCGGCAAGAACATGCCACGGGCGGACAAGCTTCCGGAACTAGCCAGGATACTGGGCTGCGCCATCGGGGATCTTTACGGTGACGGGGAAGAAAGCGCATAAAAAATCCTGCCTGATAAGGCGAAAAAAGGAGGAAGAAAAGATGACAGTATACGGCATAAGAAAAATTGTTCCGGAAGATACCGCCTTGTGGATACAGACAGAAAGCGGGAAATATTGCGAAGCCAACGAAGCCGCTTATCTGAGCCACAAATACGACGACAAGACAGTCAAGCGCATGTACCCGGAGAAGTATCCGGCGCTTGGATGTACAGGAATCACCATTATCGTATAAGCGCATAAAAAATACCGCCTGATCAGGCGGAGGGAAAGGAAGTGGAACAGATGTGTAAGCCAAACCCATATCGTATCACACCGACCGAGATGGCGCGGGCGTTAGGGAAAAGCAACCCGGATCCTATTCGTGCGGCACTGCGTCGAGGAGATTATCCTGTGGGCTGTGCCTACAAGGGAGAAGGAGGGAAATGGGTATACGATGTCCCGCGCACAGCGTTTATGGAATTTGTGAGGACTGGGAAGCCGCCCAGATGAAGGGGAAGGAGGATAAAGTCATGGCACAGGAGGGAACCCGAACCCTGTACCGTGCCGGAAGCCTGCGTCTGTCGGAGGGCGGAGGATGGTATCGGGTGAGCGATGAACGGGACGGGGTGGAAACGCTTCTTTTTGAAACGGACAACCCGGCGGCAGCGGTGTCCAGTTTTTGCGGTACGGTGGAAACCCGAATCCGGCTGACCATGATCGCCAGGATGGGGAAAAGCGCCTTTTATAGGTGGGATCAGGAGGAAAATCATGAATAAGCTGATAGGCGCACTGGGAACGGCAGGTTTTTTGATGCTCCTATGTGCGGCGGGGGCCAGCGATGGCGGAACCATGTCCTTTGATGAAGTGATGGTTCGGGCAGCGCTGGGGTTACTGCTGATAGTGTCCGCCGTCATTCTCGGGATACATAAAGAAAGCCGCCCCGGGTGCTGGAACACCACGGAGCGGCGGAGCGGGCGTCGAGCGCCCAGATAAACCTTAGAAAATTATTATACCAGCCGATGGGGGGAGGTGTCAATAGGATGGGAGGGTACAGGCAGTGGGAGCCGCCGTTGGATACCCAGCCGGTAGGGATCTACGCCGGGCGGACGAAGTACGGATATTGGCTCAATATCAGCCATCCGGAGGTACGACCGGCCTTTGAGGAATATTGCCGGTGCCGGGGATACAGTACCCGATATCCACTGTCGGATATAGAGCGGAGGACATTTGAGGTCATGTTTTTGCGGGATCGTGGAGAGGACCGGATCATGCCGAACTGGATTCGCTACCAGCTGGCGGAAGCATTGAGCCGTATGAGGGACAAAAAATAAGGATCACGGCAACTTGCGACAGCGCGTGATCCTCACATGAACCAAGGCGAGAGGGGTCGCCTTGACCGTGAGAATATTGTATCACGGCCAGGCGGCTTTGTCAATTCGGCTTGCGGCGAAAAAACCAGCCGCCGCAAGCCTTGAGACCTTGTTCAAGGTATTAACTTACCGACAAGGGACCTCAAGAGAGAGAGGAGGCAAAACCACCATGCCCTATATCCGGGAGATGGTGACCGCGGGAAGGACTATAGAAGTGTGCAAGCGGTTTTCCTCCCGCTACGGAAGGCGGGGAATACCCCGGGGAGCGAATATGGCACCTACGCCGGAGAAGCAGAAGAAGGTCAATGAGCGGGAAGCAGTTACCAAGCTGCGCCGGTTGATTAACCATAATTTTCAGAGCGGGGATATTCATCTTGTGCTGGGGTATTCCCGGGCCTATACGCGGACCCCAGCCCAGGCCAGAAAGGACCTGGAGGTATTCATGCGGAGGTTACGCTCCTATTTCCGCAAGCAAGGGAAACCGCTGAAATACATCACGGTGACGGAGTACAAAAGCAGGAGGATCCACCATCATCTGGTAATCAGTTCCATGGATGCCAGGGATATCGCCGCCATGTGGGAGTATGGCCGACCACATATAACGCATCTGGACAGTACCGGGCAGTATGGGCAGCTGGCGGAATACCTGGTAAAGGAGACAGGGAAGACCTTCCAGGAACCGGGTACGGCCTATGGGAAGCGATGGAACCAGAGCCGTACACTGGAAATCCCGGTTGTACGAAAGACGGTGATCAAGGCGGGATGGTGGCGGAAGGAACCAAAACCGGTTAAAGGATATTATATTGAGCGGGACAGTGTTCGAGCGGGGACCCATGAACTGACCGGCTGTGAGTATCTATTTTACAGTATGCTCCGTCTTGACGCGGGGGTAAGGAGGAGAAACCGTGCTGAGTACCTGTGATAAGTGCCATCGCAGGGATTACTGCGATAGCTGCGCATTGGCAGAGGACTGTTATTGGCTGAAGGTTGCGCCATGCACCGGAGGGAAACGGTTAGCGTGCGAATCCCACCAATGCCAATACTACGAGATCTGCCGTAAAACCAAGGCGTCTGATCGAAAATTAGACTAAACCCCCGGAGTAGCTGCCCGGGGAGAGGATACCGGTATTCTCCGATGAAGAATTGGAGGAAAAGAAAATGCAAACCTATGAAGAACGAACCAAAGATAACCAGTACAAAATTGATGTGTTTAGGCTAAAACAGCAGTTGCCATATGAAGCCAAGGTACAACACGCAAAAAATCGAGCGTGTGAGTTTTATGATCGCATGGAAGGACAAGCGTTTGTCAGCGTTGGAGGGCTGGACAGTATTACACTGTTGTTGTTTCTCAGATCAATCGGCATTGATGTTCCAGCGGTATCGGTTTCAGCCCTTGAAGATAAAAGCATCCAGAAAATCCATCAACAGCTAGGTGTAATCCGCCTGAAACCCGCCATGCGTGACGATGGGAAGCCGTGGAGAAAAGTGGACATTATCCGGGAGTTTGGATATCCGGTTCTATCTAAAGAGATAGCCGGAAAGATTGCTCTGCTCCAGCATCCTTCGGATAAAAACGCCACAGTCCGTCATGCCATTATTACCGGTGAAACAGGAGAATATGGCGGATATCGGAAGAATACCAGGATGAAGATGTCGCAAAAATGGCTGGAACTGTTTGGCGGTCCGGAAAATGAACGGGAGGGCACAAGCTACCAGAGTGCTCCGTTTTTGGTGTCGGACAAGTGCTGCTACTATCTCAAAGAAAAGCCATGTGACGATTACGCAAAGGAGACCGGACGAAAGCCATATTTAGGGTTGATGGCTAGTGAAGGCGGTCGTCGTGAAAAGGCTCTTATGATTCACGGATGCAACTACTATGGCAAGACCACAACCAGGAGCGCGCCTTTTGCCATTTTTAACCGACAGGATCTTTTACAGTTGGCACTCGATCTTCATGTTCCTGTACCGGATGTTTACGGAGAGATTGTCAGAGATCCTGATGGAACATTAAGGACTACAAAGGCCCAGAGAACAGGGTGCAGTATGTGCGGATTCGGAATTCAGCTTGAAAAGCGTCCTCACCGGTTTGACCAGTTGTACGAGCGGAACCCAAAGGAGTGGGATTTCTGGATGAACCGATGTGATACAGACGAACACGGAAACCCATGCGGATGGGGCCGAGTTCTGGATTATATCGGTGTGGAGTGGCGCCAGGAATGTGACGGACAAATGCACTGGGACGATATTCGCCAACCGGCGGAGAAAGGAGAAGATGGATGAGCGAGTGGATAAGTGTCAATGACAGACTGCCGGAGACTGAGGAAATTGTATTAGTTACGGTAAGCGGATGCCCGCATAAAAATATAACTCTTGTATGCGCGTGTGAATTGGCCGAATTTAATGTTCACGAAGGCTGGATTTTGGAAATGTATCCGGAATGGGAAAATCCTATTGTCACCCACTGGATGCCATTGCCAGAGCCGCCAAAGGAGGATAAGCCATGATCACGATGTAGTTTGGAATATTGGCCCTAATGCTAGGGATTTCCGCCTCGGTCTCCGGAATAATCGGACTGTTGGCGGGATGCTGTATCAGGATAGGCAAAGGGAGGGAGAAAAAGCATGGAAAAAATCAAATGCAAGGTCTGTAAAACATGGTTTATTCCCGATAAGGAGCAGCGGTATACTGTTAAAGAAAATGATGGTCTTTCAAGCCTGACAAAAGGCGTCAGAACGTTTGATGCTTTTGATTGCCCGGTTTGCGGGTGCCAGTGTTTGGCAGGCATCAGGCTGGACAGGAAGGAGTAAGGTGACCAATGACAGCGGTAGCGATCACGGCGATTATTGTTTTCGGGGTAGTGGGAGGATTTGTGTCCCTGTTCTACATAGCGGCAAAATACGGGAAGAAATAAAAGGGGGCGGGGCAGTGACCTACGGGGAGAAAATGGATATTCTGATGAAGTACCGGCGGACGGAGAAGCGGATTGGGCGTCTGATGGAGGAAAAGACGGCTTGGCTGGAGCGGGCGACATCGGTTAACCAGATATATAGGCAGGCGCCTGGTATGGGCAGCGGAGGTCCGGGGAAAATCCAGTCCGCCGTGGAGAAGATAGACGAGATTGAGCGGGAGATCACGGAGGAGATTGATAAGCTAGCGGACATGCGTCAGCTAGTCAGCCGTGGAATCCGTAAGGTTGGTGACGACAAGCAGCAGGATATTCTGGGATATAGGTACCTTCTGGGGATGACATGGCCGCAGGTAGCGGAAAAGATGGAAATGGATGAGCGGTGGGTGCGCCGTCTTCATGTACGGGCGGTAAACCAATTGACCCTTGAAAGCCCGGCCTGAAAGGGGCTATACTGTAAGTAGGAAACAACGTCGGGAAAAGCGTCCCGGCGTTGTTTTATTATACGTGGGGTTCAGGTTCGGGAAAAAGGAACGTATGGGAGAGGGGGAGGACGATCCTATGACGGAGCGGCAGAAGCGGTTTGTAGATGAATTATTATTATTAAAAATGCGCAACGCGACCCAGGCGGCCATCAACGCGGGATACAGCAAAAAGACGGCCTATTCCATCGCCAGCGAGAACCTGAAAAAACCTGAAATTCAGGACTATCTGGCAAAGCGGAAAAAGGAGCTGGAGGAGGAACTGAGGCAGGCGCTTTTTTTCGACGCTCTGGAAGCCCGGGAGGTTATGGAGGAAATCCTGAAAAAGCCGGAGGCGATGGATAAGGACAAACTGACGGCTGCCCGGGATTTTCTGGACCGTGCCGGGTTTGGGCCGGTTCAGCGCCAGGAGGTTACCTTAAGCGAAAGCAAGTGGTTCAAGGATGGCTAAGCGGCTGGCCCCGGAGGCGTTTAATCCCTGGGTATATGAGCATATAGACGATTATACCCATCCACTGGAGGTTTACTACGGGGGTGCGGGCAGCGGGAAAAGCTATGGGGCCATGCAGAAGATGCTGCTCAAGGCCATGAACGCCCGCCGCAAGGTGCTGGTGGTCAGGAAGGTAGGCGCCACCTTGCGGGACAGCGCGTTTCAGCTCACCCTGGACCTGCTGTCGGAAGCGGGGATACTGCGAGGGTGCGAGGTCAGCCGGTCGGACATGCGGATTACCCTTCCGGGCGGGTCTCTGTTTCTGTTCAAGGGACTGGATGACCGGGAAAAGATCAAATCCATCACCGGCATCACCGACATGGTGCTGGAGGAGGCCACCGAGCTGTCGGAGGAGGATTTTACCCAGCTCCGCCTGCGTCTGCGGCCGCCGGATCCCCACCCGCAAATCTATATGATGTTCAACCCGGTATCCAAGGCCAATTGGGTATACGGGACTTTTTTTGCCGGGAAGCCCCCGGAGGGCACGCGGATTGTCCGCACCACCTACAGGGAC
>CALWMQ010000130.1 GCA_944382025.1 uncultured Clostridia bacterium
TTTGTCCTGGTTGGAGCGGCGGTGGATATCCGGTATACCCTGAGCGCCGGAGGGGCCACTGTGGCGATGATTCTGTTGGCGCTGGTATTCCGGTCTGTGGGCGTATGGGTATGCTTGCTGGGGACAAAGCTGGATAAAAAAGAACGCCTGTTTTGTATGATCGCCTATCTGCCCAAAGCTACGGTGCAGGCCGCTATTGGTTCCGTGCCCCTGGCAATGGGCCTGCCCTGCGGTCAGACGGTTTTGTCGGCAGCGGTTCTGGCGATCCTGATAACAGCGCCCCTGGGCTCCCTGGGGATAGATATGACCTATCAGCGGCTGCTGTCCAAGGACGGGGCCAATGAGAATGGCTGTCCGGAGGGTCCATGCCAGCCGTTCAGTGAGGGGACCTAAGAGCCTTCCGACCGTTCCGGACAGGCCCTCAGCGGGTTAAAGGGAAACACAAAAAGCCCGTGCGCCGCCAAGAGTGGACACGGGCTGGAGATGGGTGATTTGCCCCACTCCCGATCATGGCGGGAGATGAGCTGAGGGAGCATCCTGAACCGTGCCCCCGGGCAGCCCCCTAAGGGGCAGGAACAAGAAAAGAAGCCTATCCCATATCGGTATGGGATAGGCTTTCCGTTTTAAGGAATACAGAGACGATGGGGGACGCTTCCACCGGAGTGAGCTTCTGCTTCTCCGGCAGGAGCGAGAGGAAGGCTAAAGAATGGTGCCACCGCCCACAACGGTATCGCCTTGATAAAAGACCGCCGCCTGTCCGGGGGTAATGGCCCGCTGAGGCGCCTCAAAGACCACCCGTATGCGGGAATCCCCAAGGGGCTCCAGCACGGCAGGGGTTTCGGTCTCCTTGTACCGGGTTTTGACTGACACCCGCAGAGGGCCGGTAAGCCGTGAAATGGAAATCAGGTTGATATCCTCCGCCGCCAGTTCCTGGGAATACAGATCCTCCTGTTTCCCCAGGGTGACCGTGTTATGCAGGGGATCCTTCGCCACCACAAACCGGGGCTCGCCGAAGGCGATACCCAAGCCTTTCCGCTGGCCAATGGTATATCGAATCATTCCCTGATGACAACCCAGTGTTTGTCCGTTGGGATCGATAAAGGAGCCAGGGGGGCTGGAGATTCCCAGAGCGTTTTGCAGAAAGCCGGCGTAATCCCCGTCTTTGACAAAGCAGATATCCTGGCTGTCAGGCTTATGGGCATTGACAAACCCCTTTTGTTCGGCGTAGGCGCGGATAGCGGGTTTGGACATTCCGCCCAGAGGGAAGAGGGTATGGGCCAGCTGATCCTGTGTCATGGTATACAGTACATAGGACTGATCTTTAGCGGGATCGGCGGCCTTTTTCAGCAGCCAACGTCCTGTAGAGGGATCCTGCTGTATCCGGGCGTAGTGGCCGGTAGCGATACCGTCATATCCCAGCAGCCTGGCTTGTTCCAGGAACTGGCCGAACTTGAGATACCGGTTGCAGTCTATGCAGGGGTTAGGCGTACGGCCCGCGGCATATTCCCGGCCAAATTTTTGGATGACAGCCTGGCGGAAAAGGGAGGCGAAAGAAAAAACATGGTGAGGGATGCCCAGCTTCTCGGCCACCGCCCTGGCATCCTCCACATCGTCAGGGGAACCACAGGTACGGGTGGCTTCTCCGGAAGGGCCAGTCTCAGGGTTAAGCAAACGCATGGTCGCCCCGCCAATCTGGTAACCCTGTTCCAGAAGCAGGGCGGCAGCGGCGGAGCTGTCGACCCCACCGCTCATAGCCACCATAATTTTCGGCATATCCAAAGGGTACCCGTCCTTTCGGCCTATTTGAAAAGAAGTATATCATGGAAGGGGAGGAGCCGTCAACGAAATATCCGGGTCTTGGGGGCGCCATAGGCGATGGGGGCCGTCTGTATGACAGGGGAAGAAAGCGCCTAAACGGAACACACCCGAACCATTCCCGGAATAGTATTTTCCGCCGACAGGTCCGCAACCTGGGTGTGGGCAGGGGAGCTTAATCCTGAAACAACTCGGTAGACAGATACCGGTCCCCAGTATCGGGCAGCAAGGCTACGATAACTTTTCCCTTGTTTTCGGGGCGTTCAGCCACTTGGGCGGCGGCCCAAAGAGCGGCGCCCGAGGAAATTCCCACCAGGAATCCTTCTTCCCGAGCCACGGCCCTGCCCATGGAAAAAGCCTGCTCACTGGAAACGGGAATGACCTCATCCAGGATATCCCGATCCAGGATATCCGGCACAAAACCGGCGCCGATGCCCTGGAGCTGATGGGGGCCGGCCTTGCCCTGGGTCAGCACCGGGGAATCAGCGGGTTCGACCCCGACCACCCGGATCTGGGGGTTCCGGGATTTCAGGTATTGTCCTACGCCGGTGATGGTACCGCCCGTACCGATACCGGCGACAAAAATATCCACTTTGCCATCGGTATCCTCCCAGATTTCCGGGCCGGTGGAAGCGGAATGAGCGGCGGGGTTAGCGGGATTTTCAAACTGGCCGGGGATATAGGAGCCGGGCATTCCGGCCGCCAGTTCTTTGGCTTTCGCGATGGCGCCGGACATGCCCTGGGCCCCATCGGTGAGGACAATTTCCGCCCCATAGGCTTTTAATAGGTTCCGCCGTTCCACACTCATGGTTTCGGGCATGGTGAGGATAGTCCTGTATCCTCTGGCGGCGGCTACCGCCGCCAGACCGATACCGGTATTACCGCTGGTAGGCTCAATAATGACGGCTCCGGGTTTCAGGAGCCCCTTCTTTTCAGCGTCCTCAATCATGGCGAGGGCAACCCGGTCTTTCACGCTTCCGGCGGGGTTAAAATACTCCAGTTTGGCCAGAAGGGTAGCGGACAGATGGCGTTTTTCACTGAAATGCGCCAGGTACACAAGAGGGGTGGCGCCAATGAGAGCGGTAATACCGGCGTAAACTTTGGACATAGTATCGTCTCCTTTTGGATGGAATGATGGGGAGATACCCTGCTTCCGAATGGAAGAAGGGGCGGATCTCCCGGGAATAAAATCCTACAAAAACAGTATGAAATGATTGTATCATACAGGTTCCGGCCTGTCAAGGGGAGGACACAGGAAAAACGGGACCATCGGTTTGGCCGGAGAGAGAATACCGGTGCCCTGGGGGGCGGGTGCCGGTATATGTTGGGGAGAACGAGCCTGCCGCGTGCTCCCAAGCGGGGGTATTGGGCTATTTCCCCGGTGCTCCAGTTAACCAACGGGTATTGCTGTATGGAAGGGCCTTTAAAAGCCATACTACAGTATAGCGCGCTGTGTACCATGGTCGGGGATTTACAGATTGTTTTCAGAATCTTCATATACAGGGAAGACCGATCCGGTATACTAATTCAGATATATATGGCAGGGTGTCATATGGTGGCAGGTAGGAAACCCTGGTGCCTACTGGAACGTTTTATCGTCTGCCGGAAGAAAAACGGGAAAGGATCCTGACGGCTATCCGGAGGGAATTGGGGAGGGTTCCCTATGAAACGTGCTTGCCGGGGACGTTGCCCCTTGACCACGCCTCCCCTACCGGCGCCCAAAGCTGCCCCGTGCCGCCCTGGCGGCTGCCGGTTTTGACCCCGGCGCCAATCCCCGCTCCCTGTTTCCTGCTTGAACCGGTATCCGTCGACCGGCTTGCGGGAGCGGCGGGAATTTCCAGGGGCGGCTTTACCCAGTATTTTTCCGACAAGCCGGATATGCTGGAGGCAGTGCTAACGGGATACCGGAGGCAGGGCACCTCCTATGTGATGGAAAGGCTGGAGCAAACCGGGGATTTGTTTGGGCTGTTTGAGGATATGATGGATTTCGCGGTAGCTTTTGCCGGAAACGAGGAAAATAGGCGGATATGCCGGAATGTGTTGGCCGGCCCTCGGGTCAACAACCTGCCGTACCTGAGGCATCCGTGAAGCGGGCATGGACAGGAGTTCCGAGAAGAACTGCTGGCCCGTATCCGAACTACAAGCCTGGATGTCAGGGGGATGGAGGAGCTGGCGGAACGGGTGGGTATACTGCTGGCGGTGTGCCGGGAGGCGATTGGGGAAGGGTTTGCCCATGGGGAGCATCGGGAGCGTGTCCGCAGCCGGTACCGGAAACAATTGCAGCTGCTCAAGAGAGGATTTACCAGGGGATTAACCATAAGGGAAAGGGATGGCCGCTGTCATGCTGGAACTGAAGAACATTCGTAAAACCTATCGTGTGGGGGATATTGAGACACGGGCGCTGGACGGGATCAACGTAGCTTTCCGGCAGAGGGAATTTGTGGCCATCCTGGGAACCAGCGGTTCGGGGAAAACCACCTGCCTGAATATTATCGGGGGATTGGACCGGTATGATGAAGGCGAGATGTATATCAAGGGGAAAAAGACATCGGATTTCAAGGATCGGGATTGGGACGCTTACCGGAACAATTCGGTAGGGTTTGTGTTCCAGAGCTACAACCTGATTCTGCATTTAAGCATCGTGGCGAATGTGGAACTGGGAATGACCCTGAGCGGTGTTTCCGCGGAGGAGAAGCACCGGCGGGCGCTGGAGGTATTGGAGCAGGTAGGGCTGAAGGAGCACCTGCACAAAAAGCCCAACCAGCTGTCGGGAGGGCAGATGCAGCGGGTAGCCATTGCCCGGGCACTGGCGAATGACCCGGAGATCCTGTTATGCGACGAGCCTACCGGCGCGTTGGATACGGCTACCAGCATCCAGATTATGGATCTGATTAAAGAGGTAGCGAAAGACCGGCTGGTGATTATGGTGACCCACAATCCGGAGCTGGCGGAAAAGTACGCGGACCGGATTATCCGGTTTCAGGACGGTCGTATCATTTCGGACAGCCATCCCCATGAGGAGCGGCCTAAGCCGGATGGTTTCAGCCTGAAAAAGACCAGTATGAGTTTTTTTACCGCTTTGCGCCTGTCCTTCAACAATATCCGGACCAAAAAGGGGCGAACCTTTCTGACCTCTTTTGCCTCCAGCATCGGGATTATTGGTATTGCGGTGATTCTCAGCCTGTCCAGCGGCTTTAAGATCCAGATTGACAATTTTCAGAGCGACGCGCTGGCGGAGTTTCCCATTATCATATCCCAATCCGCCATGGAAGTGGACATGGAGAGCATGGCCAGCATGAGGGAAGAGATGGAAGATAAGCTGGGGGGGACGGAGGAATTCGCGGATACCGACTCGGTGTACCTTTACGACCCGGAAGAGGCGACCATGCTGCATCAGAACCATCTCAGCGATGGGTATATGGAGTATCTGAACGCTATCGATCCGGAAATCTGTTCCAGTATCGGGTATACCCGGATCGTGCATATGAATCTGCTGCGTCAGGCGGACGGCAAGATTTTTCCGGTCACCATGAACGCGGCGTCCTCAGGGGGGGCATCCGGCGGTATGATGGGGGGAGGCATGACCCTGTCCTCCTATCCCAAGCAGCTCAAGGAAGGGGAAGAATCCTATCTGACAAAAAATTATGATCTGCTGGCGGGTGAGTATCCCCAGGACCCTACCGACTTGGTTCTGGTGATCGATCAGAAGAACCGGGTGGATGTGAATATCCTAAAAGGGCTGGGTTTTGATGTGGATGGCAAGGAAACCCTGCTGTTCAGCGATATAGTGGGGACGGAGATGAAAATCATCCCCAATGACGACTACTATGTGGAAACCGATTTAGGCAGTTTCCTTCCCGGTACCGATTACGAAAGTATGTATGAATCGGAGGAAGCGATTCCGGTGCGGATAGTGGGGGTGGTACGCCAGAAAGAGGAGGTAGCTATTGGCCTGCTGAGCGCGGGGATCGCTTACAGTGACGAGCTGTCCCAGCGGGTGATTGACGGGGCTGAGGATTCGGCGATTGTCAAGGCACAGGAAAACAGTGATGTCAATGTCATCACCATGGAAGCCCTGGAAGAGGAAGAAAGAGAGCAGATGCTGTCCTACCTGGGAGGGAACGCCACGCCGTATATGATTATGGTGTATCCCGATGATTTTAAGGACAAAGAAGCCGTACTGGACTATCTGGACGCCTACAACGAGGGAAAGGAAACCAAAGACCAGATCGTGTACACCGACCTGGCAGCCACCATGTCGAATATGACCGGCAGCATTATGGATGGCATTACCATTGTGCTGGTGGCTTTTGCGGGTATTTCCCTGGTGGTCAGCCTGATTATGATTTGTATTATCACCTACACCTCGGTGCTGGAACGGACCAAGGAAATCGGGATTCTGCGGGCATTGGGGGCCCGGAAGAAGGATATCACCCGGGTATTCGATGCGGAAACCTTTATTCTGGGTATTTTTTCGGGGCTGCTGGGAGTAGTCATTGCCTGGCTGCTGACCATCCCGATCAACGCTATCCTGTACCAGCTGACGGAGCTGCAAGGGGTAGCCCAGCTGCAGCTGGTTCACGCGGTGATTCTGGTTGCTGTCAGCACCCTGCTGACAGTCCTGGGGGGCCATATTCCCGCTAAAATGGCGTCCCGCAAGGATGCGGTAGAAGCCCTGCGCAGCGAATAACCCCTCTTCCGAGGAGGAAGCGTCCCGGGCGGAAAACCGTAGGGACGAGGAATAGAAAAGAAAGAGAAAAAGGGTACTCCCTTGGCCGTGCCAGGCATCAGGAAGTACCCTTTTATAGTGGCCGCCAGCGGGGAGGCAAAGTGCCCGCTGGTTAGGGGGCGAAAAGAACTGCTGCCTTGGAGTGCGCTGCGGATCAGCCATCCGGCGCAAAGGATCATGGGAAAAGTTTTCACCCACCTTTTTGAAAAGGCAACGCCAGGGAGCGCCTGCGGGGCGGGAAACAGGGAGCGGGGATGAGCGCCGGGGTCAATCCCGGCAGCCGCCAGGGCGTCACGGGGGCGGTTTGGGGGGATCGGAAGGGGAGGGGTGGCCAAAGGGCAGCGCTCCCGGCAAGCCCATTTAATAATGATATATCGGCCTCAGTCTGATCAAGTAGAAAAGGGACACAGCAAAGGCCAGGGCTTCCGCTATGGGGACCGCTAACCAGATGCCGTCCAGATCCCAGATCAGGGGTAAAAGCAGCAGGCAGGCTACCAGGAAAACAAGGGTGCGCAAAAAGGAGAGGATAGCGGACACTTTCCCGTTAGAAAACGCGGTAAACAAAGCGGAGGCAAAAATATTGACGCCGGTAAATAAGAAGCTGAAGGCGAACATGAAAAAGCCGTGTTTGGCCATGGGGAAGGTCTGGCTTTCCGCCGAGGTAAAGACCCGAATAACGGTTTCAGAAAAGCCCTGGGCAATCAGAAAGATGGCGGCGGAAGCAATGGCTACGGTACGGATGCTGATCCGGAACACTTTTTTCAGCTGGGGGATGTTCTGGCTTCCGTAATTATAGCTGAAGACCGGCGCGACGCCGGTGGAAAAGCCAATAAATACCGAAGTCATCAGGAACTGGGCATACAGTACAATGGTAATAGCGGCAACACCGGATTCGCCGGCATACTTCAGCATGAGAAGATTAAACAGGGCGGTGGTAATGGCAATAGCCAGATTATTCACCATTTCAGAAGAGCCGTTGGCACAGCTGTACAGCAGTACCTTCGCGCGGAATACGGGTTTTATCAGATACAGTGATCCATGGCGGTTGAGGATAAAATAGGCCAATCCAAACAAAGCGGGAATGGAATACCCAATGGCCGTCGCCAAAGCCGCGCCGGATACGCCCCAGCCCCAGACGCCTATAAAGAGGTAATCCAGGACAATATTCGCAATACCGCCGGCGATGGTGGTTACCAGGCCAAGGTAGGGTTTGCCGGCTGTGACAAAGAAGTTCTGAAACAGCATTTGAAAGACGGATAAGGGGGCGGACACGATCAGGACCAGTAAATAATCATAGCAGTATGGATACAATACGGGGGTAGCGCCCAGCAGACGGATCAAAGGTTTGATAAACAGCAGTCCAAACGTGGTAAAGCAGAGGCCCAGTATCAGGCCGGACAGAATGATCAGCGAGAAATTTTCTTTAGCTTCCTGCCATCTTCCTTCGCCCATGTTCCGGGCGATGATAGCGTTGCCGCCGGTGGCCAGCATAATGGAGACCGCAATGACAATGCTGGGAATGGGATACACAATATTTAAGGCGGACAGAGCGTTTTCACCAACATAATTTGCCACAAACACGCCGTCTACCATCTGATATAAGGACATGAATACCAGCATGATGACGGTTGGGGCGGTAAATTGACATAAGGATAACCCATGAAACTCCCGTGCCAGCCGGTTGTTTGAGTGGTCCATAGATACGCATCCTTTTTGATTGAAAATAGGGGTGTGGGGTTTCAGAAAAACAGAGCAGGCATAGGGGAGATTTGGTGTCCGCTGTACCGTTACGGCGCCGATTCTCCGCGTCCGGGGTATCCTGTTGGATATAGAACGTAGATTTTAGGAATGGGAACCGCTGACTGCCCCTCCCATAGCGCGGCCGGGCATTTTACATTGTTTCGCAGCCGGCTCTTGTTCAACTGCCATGAGTATGATAAACTATACAGTAACTGTACAGTCAAGAGGGGGATCGGTATGTCACGGAATACAAACCGGTTGTTCACCATTGGCCAATTTGCCGACCTGCATCAGATCAATAAGAAAACCTTAATGTGGTATGATGAAATCGGTTTGTTTAAACCGGCGGTCATCCGTGAAAATGGGTATCGGTATTACGCCTACTGGCAGTGTTCGATGTTGGAAACCATTTTAATGTTGAGAGAATTAAGCGTATCGGTTCCTGAAATCAAAACCTTTATGGAACATCGGTCACCTGCCGCTCTGCATCGTATTTTCACAGAGAAATCAGCTGAAATCGACAAGACTGTAGAGCATTTATCGCAAATACAAAAAGCCCTGCTCCAGCAAAAGAAAGGGCTACAGGATTTGCAGGCGATTGATTTGTCGTCCATCAGCATCCGTACTCAAAAAGCGCAAAAGCTGGTGGTATTAAAAACGGCGAAAGGCATCCCTCCGGAAAAAGAAGCGGAAATGATGCTGAATGAAGCGCATCGCCATAAATCCTATCGGATGTACGGTATATTGTATGGTTCAATGATTCCGGTTGCCAGCCTGTACCGTCAGGATTTTAATGACTATCAGGCGATTTTTTTACGGGTTCCCCAAATAGACCGGGAAGCGGATATTCATATCCAGCCTGCGGGGAACTATTTATGCGCGTATTGCCAAGGAAGCTGGGAAAAGCTTCCGGAAAAGTATGAGGAAATTTTGGGATATGCGTCTGATCATCATATACAGTTATGGGATTATGCGTATGAAACGGGGATCAATGAAACAGTGATGGATTCTATAGACGAATATATTACCCGAATAGAGATTCCTATTCAAAGGGACCAGGCATGAAAAATACAAAGATGCATAATATTAAATAAATATACTAAAAGTATAAATTTAAGCGGCGAAAAAGGTGGTGTTTTGGATGGGCTGGTTTTATATAGGACGGCTGCATGCCTGTGGGCAATCAGGAGAAAAGACGTGAATAAAGAGGCCTCGTTCCAAAGAACGAGGCCTCTTTTTGTTTGGAGCTACTGGTCAGAATCGAACTGACAACCTGCGCATTACGAATGCGCTGCTCTGCCATTGAGCCACAGTAGCATATAGGGAAGAAAAATAGGAAGGCAAGAGCCATGGGGAGAAAACAGGGATTGGCGAAAAAAGAAGCGTACCAATCAACGAGCAATATTATAGCAGGATACCCGGTGATTCGTCAAGGGTTCCGGATGGTTTATTTTGTTTTTATTTTACGGGAAGGGCAACGTTGTGAGACAGGCGGGGAAACGGCGTTTTCCCGCTTAAGGAGGATAAGGAGATATGATGTCCATAGCCGGAGAGGTGTCGGTATAAACCGGCGCAAATCGGAATAGACGGGAACCAAAAGAGAGAAATCTAATCTCAGCTTTTCCCTCTATTGGCTTGACACAGCTTCTCTATGATGTATGGATCCGGCATATGGAAAGCGCAAGTAAGTCCAGAATATTTTCAGAACTTGTACTAAAGAGAGAGAATGCATAGGCGAAAAATGATATAAAAAAGCCAAACCATGATATCGACGCACACAAAGTCGTATGGTATAATTGACTCGAAAAAATTTAGAACAGGGGTGTGAGTTGTGAAAAATGACAAACGCAGATGGGTCGGCTTTGTGGCATGCCTGACGTTGCTGGTCGGGTGTCTGCTTGTGCCGGGTATGACGCCAAATGTCCGCGCGCAGACGCTGTCTGAAGAGCTGGGCGGCGATTGGGACTGTATCTGGAATGCCTATAATGAGACGATACCCAGCAGTGAATTTGTCAAGGTGGTTGCGGACGAGCATCATTCCGGGGAATATTCATTACGGATTGGGCATCCCACCTCCGATACCAATCTGACCATCCAACGCGTTCTGGATGTGGGAACAGGCGCCTATGAGTACAACGCCTATGTGAAAGCGATTGGTGAACTGGGGGCGGAAACCGCCATCTACATCAAGAACGGCCCCGCTGCTGTCGGACCCCAACAGAAAGCATATTCGTTGGCAGGGACGGCCAATGCTGACGACTGGGCCTTTATCCAGAATATCGGCAATACTACCGATATGTGGGTAGAAGAAGGACTGCTGGCGATTGATATCGCAGTGGTATGCCCGGCTGGATCTTATCTGTATGTGGATGACCTGAATGTATATGCCAGTGACAGCGGACAGGTTTCCAAAGGGGTTACCCTACTGAACAATGGTTCCTTTGAAAAATGGGATTGCAGTTCCAACGAAGGGGAATTGGATGCCAGTAAGTATTACACTGTGGTAGACAATACGGCCAAATCCGGCGCCAAGAGCCTGCGGATTGGTCATCCGACCTCCAATACCAATATCACGCTGGAACTGCTGGTACCTCTTCCCGGTACAGAGCGGCGCGCGGAATATTCTACTTGGATAAAGGTGGACGGTACACTCCGCAGCGGTTCGGCCATTTATATCCGGGACGGGAAAAACGGTACAGGCGTGAGCGGGATTAAGGGATATGATCTGACCGGCGTGCCTGAGGGCGAATGGACATATCTGCCGAACAGCGATCATGACGGTCAGGCCACGGAGCTCTTTGCCGGTACAGGTATGATTGCCATCAATATCGTGGTGAGTTGTGACGCTGGCAACTATGTGTACATCGACGATTTCATTGTGAAAAAAATGTATGTGGATCCTGCTGTGAACCTGATAAACGACAGCAGTTTTGAGTACACAGCCCTCGGCGATCCTGCCACTGGGGATGGAGACGGCGACGGCGATGGAGACGGTGATGGCGATGGAGACGGTGATGGCGATGGCGGGGAGGAAACACTGATTGATGCCGCTATCCCGGATTGGACGGTAGCCTGGAATGAGAAACCGGATGTCCGGTATCACTATCTGACGGAAAACGCCTACGAAGGCGAATACGCGATGGTTTTAGTAGGGCAGAATGACAGCATGAACCATACAATCGCCCAACAGGTGAGGGGCCTCATTCCTGGTGAGGAATATACTTTCGAAGGAGTATTTAAGAAATCCGGAAGTTTTTCCTATCTGGATGTTATGTTTGGCAGCGATGGAAAACTTTTGCTGAAAGACGAAACGCTGGATGAATACACCAAAAAAACTGCCACCTTTACCGCCAGCGCCGGGAATATGGAATTTGGTATTTTTGTTGTAGCGCCTAAGGGTGATGCCCTGTGGCTGGATAATTTGACCATCTATAAGTCGGATGATCCCGCAAAGACGAATTTGCTGAAGAACGGAGATTTTGAGTCAGTGGAAGCTCCCTCCGGGATACCGGAAAAGCTGGGCGAGTTGACCAATGGATGGCAAAAGTGGAGCGACAACGGCGATATGTCCCAGATGTTTGTGGCGAAGAACGGGAAAGACAGTACCGGGGCTTTGGGGATCGTCAACACAACCAAGCAGGCTATGAGT
>CALWMQ010000131.1 GCA_944382025.1 uncultured Clostridia bacterium
CCGTGGCCGGTGGGAAAGCCATCGGCGTTATATTGATGTGCAGTGCCTGCTCAGCGGGACGGAGATGATTGGTTGCGGTTCCGTCGCCGACCAGGCGGAGAATACACCAGATGATGAGGAAAAAGACATACAGTTCTATCCGGATGGAGAGGGCATCTCCCTGAAACTTCATGACGGCGCGTTCGGCGTATTTTTCCCCCAGGATGCCCATTGCCCCCAGTGCTGGGGCGGCGTTGCCCAAAGGATACGGAAAGTGGTGGTAAAACTGCCTTGCCAGGGCGGATAAGCTCGGCTATCCCCTGTACCGGATGGGAAAAACGGCCTACCCGGGAAAAGAAGAAAGCGTGAAGGTGAAATCCGGCCATGGTATGAAAAGGTATACGGATGGGGGAATACTGTCCGGTGCTGGGAAGCCTCGGCGGAATAGGCGGATGCGTGTCTGAACGAATATTCGGTTACCAGCTTCTCGACCTGGCCGAAAACAAAATGTTACCGGATTTTTCTGATGGAGGGGTAAAAGAATAGAATAAGGGGTTTTCTTTGGGGAAAATTGATGTATAATGGAAAAGCAGAGTTGAGCAATACGGAGGGAGCCAGTGTAGAACGGTGGGGGATGCAGCAGCGGCCGGCCTCTGTACCGGCTGCGGAGCCTGCGATAGCTGTATGCACATCCGGTTTGAAAAAAGCCCATGGGGTGCTCCCGTGCCGGTGGTGGGCCGAGATTGTACCGGTTACAGCCCATGTCGGAAGGCCTGTATTTACTGGCGGAATGCTTCGGACAAGGGTTAAACGAGATGCCGGATCGCAATGGTTGTGCTGTTCTGTGCTGACCGCTCTGCCGCCGGTTCCGCAACGGTTTTTTCCCTTAACAGCGGGAAAGAGTTGCGCGTATGGTGCCAACATTACTGGAGAGGATTATACATTATGTTTATTGATAAGGCTATTATACAGATTAAAGGAGGAAACGGCGGCAATGGTGCCGTCAGCTTCCATCGGGAAAAAAATGTGGCTGCCGGTGGACCTGACGGAGGGGATGGCGGCCGTGGGGGCAATGTGGTATTTATAGTCCAGGATGGCACCAATACCCTGGCGGATTTCCGGTATAAACGGAAATTTAAGGCGGAACCGGGCCAGAACGGCGGCAGCGGCAGATGTTTTGGTAAAGCAGGGGCGGATTGTGTGATCCCGGTGCCCCGGGGTACGCTGGTTTACGACAATGAAACCGGGCGGCTGATGGCCGACATGTCCGGGGATGAGCCGTTTATAGCGGCCCGGGGCGGACGGGGCGGCTGGGGCAACAGCCATTTCGCTACCCCTACCCGACAGGTCCCCCGATTCGCCAAACCGGGTGTCCCCGGAGAAGCGTTTGAAATCCGCCTGGAATTGAAGCTGCTGGCGGATGTGGGGTTGGTTGGGTTCCCCAATGTAGGAAAATCCACCCTGATTTCGGTGGTCAGCGAGGCGAAGCCGGAAATCGCGGATTACCATTTTACGACCCTGACGCCGGTGCTGGGGGTTGTGCGGATTGCGGAAGGGACATCCTTCGTGATGGCGGATATTCCGGGGATTATTGAGGGTGCCAGCGACGGTGTAGGGCTGGGGCATGATTTTCTGCGGCATATTGACCGCTGCCGTCTGCTGGTTCATGTGGTGGATGTGGCCGGCAGCGAGGGACGGGATCCTTTAGAGGATTTTGAGATCATCAACCGGGAGTTAAAAGCCTTTAACCCGGATTTGGCTTCCCGGCCCATGCTGGTGGCGGGAAATAAGTGCGATATGGCCAGCGATGAGCAGCTGGAACGGTTCCGGGAGGCCATGGAGGAACGGGGATATGAGTATTTTCCCATGATGGCGGCGATCGCCCACGGCACCGGCGAGCTGGTGAACCGGTGTGGGGAACTGCTGAGCCGGCTTCCGCCTATCCGCACTTATGAGGCTGAGGCGGTTCCGGCAGTGCCGGAGGTGGCAACCGGTGACCGGTCCGTTCGTATTGAAAATCATGATGGGGTATATTTTGTGGAAGGGGAATGGTTGCTGCGGCTGCTGCAAACCACGAACCTGGAGGATACGGACTCCCTGCAATATTTCCAGCGGGTTCTCCAGTCCAGCGGGGTGATTGACGCGCTGGTGAAGGCGGGCATCCATGAAGGAGATACGGTTAGTATATACGATTTAGAATTCGACTTTGTGTATTAAAAATTGCGGTGAAATAATTAACTTGTAGGAATATAATCTGATAAAAATACAAAATGGATAATCCGGAGGGGCGTATGGAGCGGTTTTTACCCCTAGATGTGGATGTGCGGACCATCAGCCCCCTGAACCTGGCTTTTATAGGGGATGGGGTATATGAGGTGCTGGTGAGGGAACAGCTGGTGTGCCAGGCGAACCGTCCTAATGGGATACTGCACCGGCTTTCGGTGGAGCAGGTGCGGGCGGAGGCCCAGGCAGCCGCTATGGAACGGATCCAGCCGCTGCTGACGGAAAAGGAAGAGGCGGTTTACCGCCGGGGACGGAACGCCCATACCTCCCGAACAGGGGACGATTACCACCGGGCCACAGGGCTGGAAGCCTTGTTTGGATACCTGTACCTGTCGGGGCAGATAGAACGGATTCGGGAACTGTTCCAGGCGGGCCAGCCTAAGGAAGAGGGCGGTGGAGAAGCCCTCAGCCAGACCGCCGGGAAATAGACGGCAGGCCGGGAGACGGCGGCTGGACCTGACTATTGGATACCGGCAGGGCTCAGGCTATTCCCATCGGTAAAGGACCTGAGGTATGACAAGGGCCTCGGAGAGTTCTCCGGGGCTTTGATTTTCCTGTTTTTAGAAAAGGCAGGGAATATACGGGCGTAACAATAGAGAGAAAAGAAGGGATTCCGTTATTTCAGGCAGGAGGATAGATCCCTGGCAGATACGGACTAACAAAGGAGAAGGAAGAATATGAAAAATACAGGTATGACATATTATATAGGGGAGTTCTGCAGGGATTTTGGGTATCCTGAGGAGGCCGTGCAGGTTTTGGAACACGCGGGCAGGGTTTTCTGGGACGATGCCCAGACCAGGGAGATACTGGAACAGGGGCAGGAAGAGTTACTGTCTGGCCATGGGCAAAACACACAGGCTGTTTTGGAGTCTCTGTCCCAGGCAGCCCGCCTGAGGGGAATCCATCCCTATACTGCCCATCTTGTATTTTTTATTGGGCTGTTCCGGCCTCTTCGGGAGGTGTACCGGCAAAGGGGAATCAGTATGGATATATACCGGGATTCCATGCTGGATCTGAAATGGAAGTTACTGGAATGCCGGCAGGTGTATGGGGTATGGGGCAGTTTTGTGGCATGGTGGTTCCCGGGTTTTTTTGACATGACCCGGTTCGCACTGGGGCGGCTGCAGTATGAGAAGATGGCATTTGGTCAGGAATACCAGGGCCCCGGGAGGATTCTCCATTCTGATTCCCCGGTCGTAAATATGCATGTTCCTTCCAGCGGTCCGTTAACCATGGCGGAATGTATGGATTCTTTTAAAAAGGCATACGCTTTTTACCGGAAGGATTTTCCGGAAGGCCCCATCCCGTTTACGTGTTGTTCGTGGTTGCTGTTTCCGGAACATGAGCGGATGCTCCCCAGGACTTCCCATATCCGGCAGTTTCAGTCCTTGTTTGAGATCCTGGAATGGGGGTATGATCCGGAAGGCGGGGATCTATGGAGGATTTTCGGCTGTGTCTGGGATGGGGATATCGGGAAGCTGCCGAAGGATACAAGCCTGAGGCAGGTGTACGCGGCGCGGCTGGCAGCGGGGGAGAAGCCTGGCTGGGGCCGGGGATTGTTTTTCTTTGACGGTGAACGTCTGCTGAAAGGGGAGGGATGAATCCCGGTGGAAAGAGGCTTACTAAAGACATAGGCGACCTAGGCGAGTGGAAAAGGGGATTCCCTGTTTCCATGGCTTTCAGCCGGAAAAGGCGGGATACGATGAAGAAAATAGGGATAAAATTCGGGGCGGCCGGGATCAAACGCACAGCGTTGGATGGGCTGTTCTATGTGCTGGGCAGCGTGCTGTATGCCTTGTCGGTGAACGTTTTCACGGCGCCGAACCAGATTGCTCCCGGCGGGGCTACCGGCCTGGCTACCCTGGCCAACTTTTTGTTTCCCATCCCCATAGGGACAGGGATCCTGCTGATTAACCTGCCCCTGTTTATAGCCGCGTGGCGAAAGCTGGGCCGCTGGTTTACGGTGAGGACCATGGCGGTAACCATCCTGTCATCGGTGGTTATCGATGTTACAGCCAGGTTTCTGCCGGCTTTTCGGGGGGATCGGATGCTGGTAGCCCTGTTTGGGGGAGTGCTGGCCGGGGCCGGATTGGGACTGGTTTTCATGCGGGGGGCCACTACAGGCGGCACGGAAATCGTGGCGCGGCTGCTGGAACGGAAATTTCGGCACATCCCTATTGGGCGGCTGATCCTGCTGGTGGACGCCCTGGTGGTAGGGTTATCCGCCCTGGTTTACCGCAATGTGGAGAGTGCCCTGTATGCCATGGTGCTGATTTTTGTGTGTTCCAGCGTAATGGATGCCATTGTGTACGGCGGGGATAAGGGCAAAATGATGCTGGTGATGAGCAAGAAGCATAAGGAAATCGCCGCCCAGGTGCTGGAGGAGATGGAACGGGGAGTAACCTTGCTGGACGCGACGGGGGCCTATACTGGCGGGGATCAGGAAGTGCTATTGTGCGCGGTGCGCCGATCCGAAGTGTATCAGCTCCGGCGGCTGGTCAGCGATGTGGATCCCAACGCTTTTATGATAGTGGTTTCCACCGACGAAGTGCTGGGGGAAGGATTCAAAAAACACCAGAGTGAGGAGAAACGGTAGATACGGGCTGATGATTGGCGAAAGAGATGCGGGATAAGGTTCTGATGGAAAAATCGGCCCTCTAACGGTACAGCGGAAGCAGGGAATGATATAGCGCCAGGGGGTACTGCCATGGCAGCCGGGGATACAGGACCCTGCTTTTCAAATCATCCATGCCCCGGTATAAGCGGCTGAGAGGCAACCGGGGGTTCCCGGCGGAAAGGGACAGGGATCCTAAGGAGCCT
>CALWMQ010000132.1 GCA_944382025.1 uncultured Clostridia bacterium
GTAGGCCCAGTCGCTCCCGTAGGCCCAGTCGCTCCCGCCGGCCCGGTTGTTCCCGTAGGCCCAGTTGTTCCCGCCGGCCCAGTTGCTCCCGTAGGCCCAGTCGCTCCCGCCGGCCCGGTTGTTCCCGTCGGCCCGGTTACTCCCGTCGGCCCGGTTACTCCCGTCGGCCCGGTTGTTCCCGCCGGCCCGGTTACTCCCGTCGGCCCGGTTACTCCCGCCGGCCCGGTTGTTCCCGTCGGCCCGGTTACTCCCGTCGGCCCAGTCGTTCCCGTCGGCCCGGTTGCTCCTGTGATACCACAACAACAGCAGGTAAACGGGCGTCCGCAGCCCGGGCACCGGCCTGCGCTCCATGGTTGTAGGTTCATCATATTTTCCCCTTTCTTATTGCTCTCTACCAGTATATGCTGCGGCAAAAAAAGGGACAGAACCCATATAGAGGAAGTTTTCGCCCGCCTTTTTCAAAAGGCGGCGGGGGCAAGGGGCGGAGCCCCTAAAAATATATTCTATAGCCTATATTCGGCCGCCGCGTTTATTGAAAAAGAGGCCGGGAAATTTTCCCGGCCTCCTTTTTGGCTGATTTCAGAATCAATCCTCTTTGTTCCAACTATAGAGTTTCCGCAGTTCCTTACCAACCTTCTCCAACTCATGCTCGCTTTCAATCCGGCGACAGGCGTTGAAGTGGGAACGGCCAACCTTGTTCTCGTTAATCCATTTGGAGGCAAAGGTACCATCCTGGATCTCAG
Source organism: uncultured Clostridia bacterium (assembly GCA_944382025.1). Classification (GTDB taxonomy): domain Bacteria; phylum Bacillota; class Clostridia; order Oscillospirales; family Acutalibacteraceae; genus UMGS1623. The sequence goes on from CALWMQ010000132.1 coordinate 744, forward strand.
AGAGGATCTTCTTCATTTCTTTCTTGGTTTCATCGGTGATGAGCCGCTTGCCCGTCTCGTAATCGCCAAACTCCGCGGTATCGGAAATCGAATACCGCATCATGGAGAAGCCACCCTTGTAGATCAGGTCCACAATCAGCTTCATTTCATGGATGCACTCGAAATAAGCGTTGCGAGGATCATAACCGGCTTCCACCAAGGTTTCAAATCCGGCTTTCATCAGCGCGGTTACACCACCGCACAGTACAGCCTGCTCACCGAACAGATCCGTTTCGGTTTCCACCTTAAAGGTGGTCTCCAGCACACCGGCGCGGGCGCCGCCGATCCCTGCCGCGTAGGCCAGTGCGATATCCAGGCAACGGCCGGACGCGTCCTGATGGATAGCTACCAGGCAAGGCACCCCTTTGCCTTCCACATATTCGCTGCGGACGGTGTGGCCAGGACCTTTAGGCGCGATCATAAACACATCCACATCGGCGGGAGGAACGATCTGGCCAAAATGGATATTAAAGCCGTGAGCAAAGGCCAGAGCCTTGCCAGCGGTCAGGTTGGGGGCGATATCCTGTTTGTACATATCCGCCTGGCGCTCGTCGGGGATCAGGATCATGATAATATCAGCCGCTTTGGTCGCGTCAGCCACATTCATGACCTTCAAGCCAGCGGCTTCCGCCTTGGCCCGACTCTTGGAACCCTCATATAAGCCTACAACCACATCCACGCCGCTTTCGTGCAGATTCAGGGCGTGAGCGTGTCCCTGGGAACCATAGCCGATAATGGCGACAGTTTTCCCTTTGAGAAGGCCCAAGTTGCAGTCGCTTTGATAATAGATCTTTGCCATAGTACATTACCTCCTGTGCCGGGTTGCGGCAGATTGTTTATGTTAACCTCGTCCCGGGGTTAAGCAACCGGATTCATTTTACTTTCCTGGTAGGGTCGGCGCCTTTTTCGATGGCGATAACGCCGGTACGGACCATTTCCCGGATCCCGTAGGGTCTCAGGAGAGTTTCCAGGGTTTCGGTCCGTTCCGCCGTATCGGCGAATTCGATGGTCAGGGTGGAGCGGGTAGCATCGACAATACGGGCGCCCATGAGTTCACTGACCCGCATGATTTCCGTCCGCTGCCCCGCCGTGACGGACACTTTGATGAGGGATAGGGTGCGGGGAATGGTGTCGGCTGGATTCAGGGTTTTTACTTTGATGACCGGGATCACCTTGTTGAGCTGTTTTTCCAGCTGTTCCACGATATACTCATCCCCATCCACCACAATGGTCATGCGGGAAATGGCGGGATCCTCGGTTACGCCTACCGCCAGGGAGTCGATGTTGAACCCCCGACGGGAAAACAGGCCGGATACCTTAGACAAGACGCCGGGATGGTTTTCCACCAGTACGGACATGGTGTATTTCATGGGTTTCCGACCCCTTTCCGTAAATTATAGGGAGGGATAATCCGGGCTGACCACACATTCCAGCAGATAGGGCTGGTCATCCTTCAGCATTTCCTCCACAGCGGTTTCCGCTTCCTCGTTGGAGGACACCCTGCGGGAAGGAATCCCGTAGGCTTCCGCGATTTTGACAAAATCCGGGCTGCCATCCAGATACACAGCGCTATGAACGCCCTTATAGTGATTATCCTGAAGCTCCCGTACCATGCCAAGGCGGGTATTCCGCATGATGACGATCTTGACGCCCAGATGTTCCTGGCAGATAGTGGCCAATTCCATCAGGCTCATTTGGAAGGATCCATCGCCGCACACGGCGCATACCTGCCGTTCAGGGGCTGCCATCTTGGCCCCCACGGCGCATGGGATAGAATACCCCATGGTTCCCATGCCCCCGGAGGTGAGGAAACGGCCCTCACGGACCTCGAAATGGTTGGCGGACCAGATCTGGTTCTGGCCTACATCGGCACACAGCACACAGTCTGGGGTCATGCGCCGGGAAAGAGACCGCATAAAGCTTTTGGGTTCCACAAAGCCTTCTACCGGAGGGATAGGCTTAGCGTTGTATCGCTGCTTGCGTTCGGTGACCGCCTGAACCCATTCGGCGGGGGCTTGAATTCCCTGGGACTGGCGGAGAAGCTGGGTCAATACATTCTCCAAATCCCCTACAATGGGAATATGTACCGGCAGGTTCTTACCAATTTCCGCGGGATCGATATCAATATGGATCACCTTAGCCCGGGTAGCCACCTGTCCGGGGGAAGCTACGGCCCTGTCGCCCACCCGGGCGCCGGCCATGATCACCAGATCCGCGTCCCGGATAGCCTTGTTTGCCGGGGCGCAGCCGTGGGATCCCAGCATCCCCAGATAGAGCGGGTGGCCGGAAGGCAGGGCGCCGATCCCCATCATGGTGGAGATGGTAGGCAGGTTCACCTGCTCAATAAACTGCTGCAGGGGCTGCTGTGCCCCGGCGCTGAAGATACCGCCGCCGGCGCATAATACCGGCCGCTTGCAGGCCGCCAACGCTTCCACGGCCTTTTTGATCTGGAGGGAATGTCCCTGAGTCCGGGGTTTATAGCCGATGATATCCACCGGCTGGCTGTAATCGAAATCGGGAATCGTTTTCTGCTGCATATCGATGGGAACATCAATAAGCACCGGGCCGGGCCGGCCGGTAGAGGCGATATGAAAGGCCTCTTTGAAAATGCGGGGGATATCCGCCGCTTTTTTAACAATATAGCTGTGCTTTGTAAAGGGCTCCGCGGCACCGGTGATATCCGCCTCCTGGAAGACATCCCGGCCCAGCATATCGCTGCGGACCTGCCCGGTGATGACCACTAGGCCAATGGAGTCCATATAGGCGGAGGCAATACCAGTGAGCAGGTTGGTAGCGCCAGGTCCGGAGGTAGCGATGCAGACACCGGGACGTCCGGAGATACGGGCGTAGCCGCTGGCGGCATGGGCCGCGTTTTGCTCTGTACGAACCAGAACATGATGGATACGGCTGCTTACCAGGGCGTCATAAAACGGGCAGATGGCCGCGCCGGGATAACCGAAAGCGACCCGGACGCCCTCCGCTTCCAGACAATTTACCATAGCCTCAGCCCCGG
>CALWMQ010000133.1 GCA_944382025.1 uncultured Clostridia bacterium
ATAAACGGAATATTGAAATAATCCGCCAGGGACATCACCAGATTTCTCGCAATCGGCTGGATATTGTCCCGGATCCATTCCGCGTCCTCCTCATTATCGTGATAGGCGATCTCTACCAGCACAGACGGCGCTTTGGTGCGCACCACTTCCGCCAGGGTAGTAGTCCCCACAGGCCGTACACGATCCGGGGTCGGGGAAATCTCTTTGAAGTTGTTGGCTATGATGGTTGCGGCTTTTTGCCCGGCGCTGCTGTTATCATAATAATACGCATCGGTTCCCCTAAGCTCCCCTGAAAGGGACTCCGGCGAAGCATTGGAATGCAGCGCAAGATGCAGATCATACTTTCCCGCGTTGGACTGGGCGATCACCTGTGACAGGGTCATTTCCGGATCGTTCCGGGTAAACCGGATGCCTGAGGAACGCAGATATGGTTCCATGGCATCGGCTACCAGGTTCATATACTCTTCCTCCGACCCGCCGATAATATAGGGGTTGTTTTGCTGCAGGGATGGGCTCAAATAGAGGCTGGGCATGGCGGTTACTCCTTTTTTGGCAGAATTTTTTTGAAGAAAACCTCCGAACTTCCTTGATTGGTGCGCAGGTACCGTCCCAGGCCGTACAGGCATTCCGGATCCCGGGTAATCTGGTTGACCCGGCTTTCACAGACCAAGGTTGCCCGGAACCCCATCTCCTTCAGTACCGGCAGGGATTCTTTGCTGACCGCCCCAAAGGGATAGGTAAAGGTGGTTGGGATATAGCCGGTCTCTTCCTCCATGCGCCGCTGCATTTTAGCCAAGTCCTCTTCCAAAAGGCTCTGGTACTCCGCGACACTTTCTACCACTTTCTTTTTGGCTCCCTTCCGCCCCTGATCAACGGAATGGAGATTATAGGAATGGTTCTGTATCTCCACCAGTCCCGAATCCATCATTTCCCGGATAGCATCCCAGTTGCACTGGGCATAGTTGGGGTTGGTATCCCCGTTCTGGGTATATTCATCTATGTACCGCCCTATGGGCGAAAGAACCATACGGCTGTTATACTGTTTGAGCAGCGGGTAGGCGTAAAGATAATTGTTGTAGTACCCATCGTCAAAGGTGATCATCACCGGATTCACCGGAAGATCTTTCCCGTTGTATACATATTCCAGTAGATCCGCCATCACAATGGTGGTATAACCGTTTTCCTGGAGATATTTTAAGTCCTGTTCAAAAAGATCAGGGGATATGACATACCGTCCTTGTTTTTTCTCCTCCTTGAGTAAACCGTGATACATAATAATCGGAACCTGAACCGCCTCGGCCTGTTCTACCGAAGCATCTACCTGTATGGCTGCCAAAATCCCGATGGAAATCCCGGCTGTCACCACAATGGCCGCCGCAGCCCCCAGAATCCCCGCCAGCGCACGACGGATCTTAATGGTACAAAACATACGCTCTCGCCCCTCCAAAGGTGCTTTCTTCTTCCAATATAGTCGGGACGACTAGGAAATTATCCCTCATTTCGCAAATTTCTTAAAAATTTTTCTCCTGACGACTGTCTTAAGCAGGAAACCGTATTTAAACTACGTACCGTTTACGGTATTGCAAAGGGGTCATACCTACCATTTTCTTGAAACAGCGGATAAAGCTGGTGGAATCGGCGAATCCTGACTCCAAAGCGATTTCTTCCACCATTTTTCCGGTAGACAACAGCCGCTTTTGCGCATCCGTGATCCGCAGCCGCAGCAGATATTGATGGGGTGTCTGACCCGTCTGTTCCTTGAAGGATCGTAGAAAATACCATAAGCTCTGATGTACCCGAGAAGCCAGCCACCGCAGTTCAACTGGCTGGCGGAAGTTAGCCTGCAACAGATCCAAGGCCTGACGCACAGCCTCAGAGGGGGGGATGCTCCTCTTCCCTTCTGCCCTCCTCCATCGTCCCCACCAGCAGCTGGGTCAGTTCCCGGGTAATTTGTACATCCCGTATTTCCAAATTGCCGTCCATCAACTGCCGGATCCTATCCAACTCCTCCAGAAATATGGAGGATGATGTCATCGATATGGCGTGTTCTCCGCCAGCCACCATATGGCGGTGGTATGCTCCCGCACATATGCCTCGGAAATGGATCCAGGACATATCCCAATAGCCTGTCTGTCCCGTTTGATAGCGATGATAGGTCTTCCCATCCAGTATGGCTACTGTCCCCGGCATTGTTGTATACATCCCATCCGGCCCGTCAATAACGCCTTCCCCCTCATGGGTGTAGAGCAATAAATATGTATCCATGCCTTCCCGCTCAGTAAAATACTGTGGGCCGTAACGGCATCTGGCCATTCCTTCTACCAGCAAAGGCAGATCCCCTGCCGATGCGGAGGGATTATATGGACACACATAGTATTCCTTTATCAGGTCTATGTTATAGTTCAGCAGCAAAGATGTTTCCTCCTCTATGTATGGTTTCCTTCCCGGTCTTATTATTATACCTGTTTTCTGTATCTGTACAAGCCGCTGATTGAACGCAATTTTTGCTGATTTTTTGGCAATTTTTACTCTTGCCTTATTCCCCGAGTACTGTATGATAAAGATATTCCATCCTTGGCGGATCGGCCCATACGCCTATACTTTGAGGAAAAGGGGATATTATTATGAACCTGCGAGAAAATGTCAAAGCCATACTGAATTACCAGCCCTTTGACCATCTTCCTGTCGTCATGTTTGGCTACTGGGAGGAAACTCTGGAAAAATGGATCGCTGAAGGCCATCTCCAGCCTGAGGATGCCGCGGCCATTGCGGATGGCTCTCCCGCTGACCAGGCTGTGCAGAAAAAATTAGGGTTTGATTTTAATTGGAGTCCATCCGTTTGCCCCTCAAATTCCCTGTTCCCCTGCTTTGAACCCAAAATTGTGGAAGAGAGGGCGGACGGTAGTCAGATTGTTTTCACCAGTGAGGGCGTTTTGGAAATGGTTAAGCCCGGTATTGTCTCTATTCCTGTAGAAGTAGGGCATACCCTTACTGACCGCGCCAGCTGGGAAAAAGAATACCTTCCCCGCCTGCAGTTTCAGACAGAAAGAATCCCTACGCAGTTCCTGGAAAATTTGAAAAATAATCCTCCCAGCGACATGCCCCTGGGCCTGCATTGCAGCAGTTTGATCGGTACTACCCGTAACTGGCTGGGAGTGGAAGGACTCAGCTACCTGTATGCCGATGACCCTGATCTGTATAAAGAAATTGCCGACACAGTCGGTGAGCTTGCTTATAAGGTGACAGAGGCGGTTTTAAATATTTTCCCCCACTTTGACTATATTCATTTCTGGGAGGACATCTGTTTCAAGAACGGCCCATTGGTGATTCCATCGGTTTATGAAGAGCTGATTGCTCCCCATTACCAACGGATTACCCAATTGGCTGCCAGCTATGGTATTACCATCGCTTCTTTGGACTGCGATGGCTGTATTGATAAGCTGGTACCCATCTGGCTGGAACATGGCGTTAATACCATGTTCCCCATTGAGGTCGGCACATGGAACGCCTCCATAGCTCCTTGGCGCCAACAGTACGGCCGCCAGATCCGTGGTGTCGGCGGGATGAATAAAAATGTGTTTGCTTGTGATTATGCCGCCGTGGACAAAGAAATCCAACGGCTTCGCCCCCTGATAGAGATGGGCGGTTATATTCCCTGTCCTGATCATCGGATCCCGCCGGACGCTAAATTTGAGGTGGTACAATATTACTGCGATAAAATGCAGAATCTACATTTCTAATCCAGTATCCATTTCTATCACCTGTAAACGTGATAGCCTTAACAGATACGTCGGCACAGCCCGCGGCTGAAAAGCCATGAATTTCACCTGGAGTGACGAAGCATCCACTTCGTCACTCCTTTTTTATCCGTCTATGTATTCTCTGTCCGGATAGGCAGAATGTTGCCGAAATCCACCTGAATCGATACTTGTCCCTATAAAAGCATTTGACTTTTTTTTTGATGTATTTTATAATCCAAATGCTGTATCTTATTTTTTGTGCTTGCCAAAGGAGCGATAAACATGAGTATTCGGATCGGCATCTTAGGCTATGGAAATCTGGGACGCGGCGTGGAATGTGCGTTGCGGCAAACTCCCGATATGCGGCTGGCTGCGGTTTTTACCCGGCGCAATCCGGAAAATGTCAGGATTTTAACACCTGATGTTCCGGTTTATTCAGCAGAAAAAGCGGAACAACTGGCCGACCAGATTGATGTTCTGATTCTCTGTGGCGGCAGCGCTACTGACCTGCCCACTCAGACGCCCCAATATGCCCGGATGTTCAATGTGATAGACAGTTTTGACACCCATGCCCGCATTCCTGAACATTTTGCGGATGTTGACGCCGCCGCGAAACAGGGAGGAAAGATAGGAATCATTTCGGTAGGATGGGATCCCGGCATGTTTTCCCTCAACCGCCTGTATGCCAACGCGATACTGCCTGATGGCGCGGACTATACCTTTTGGGGTAAAGGCGTCAGTCAGGGGCATTCCGATGCCATCCGCCGCATTGCCGGCGTAAAGGATGCCCGCCAGTACACCGTCCCGGTGGCAAGCGCTGTGGAGTCTGTCCGGCGGGGCGAAAACCCCACGCTGACTACCCGTCAAAAGCATACACGGGAATGCTATGTTGTGGCGGAAGAAGGCGCGGATCTGGCGCGAATTGAGACCGAAATCAAAACCATGCCCAATTATTTTGCCGATTACGATACCACTGTCCACTTTATCAGCGAAGAGGAATTACAGAAAAACCATAGCGGTATTCCTCATGGCGGTGCTGTGATCCGATGTGGAAAAACCGGATGGAACCGGGAAAATACCCATATC
>CALWMQ010000134.1 GCA_944382025.1 uncultured Clostridia bacterium
GTATTCCAGCGATATGGAATACGCGGCGTCCCGATACACCGAGGCCAAGCTGGACCCGATTGCCGGCGAGCTGTTCCGGGATATTGATAAGGATACGGTGGATTTCGCGGACAACTACGACGCCACCATGAAAGAGCCAACCCTGCTTCCGGTGACCTTCCCCTCCATCCTGGTCAATAATAACGTTGGTATTGCCGTGGGTATGGCCAGTTCCATTTGTTCCTTTAACCTGAACGAGGTTTGTGAGACCGCCATTGCCCTGATGAAGGATCCGGATCATGATATCGCTTCCACCTTGAAGGCGCCGGATTTCCCCGGAGGCGGACGGATTATTTACGACCGGGCCGATATGGAGAAAATTTATGATACCGGTCGGGGCAGTGTGCGTGTGCGGTCGGTATATGCTTATGATAAAGAGGCCAACTGCATCGATATCACTGAAATCCCGTCTACAACCACCGTGGAAGCCATTATCGCCAAACTCACTGAACTGGTGAAGAACGGCCGGGTACGGGAGATCGCCGACGTGCGCAATGAGATCGGACTGAACGGCCTGAAGATCACCATTGATCTGAAACGGGGAGTGGATCCGGACAAACTGATGGCCAGGCTGTTCGCCATGACCCCATTGGAGGATTCCTATTCCTGTAATTTCAACGTACTGATCGCCGGTGTCCCTCAGGTATTGGGAATCCGGCAGATCCTGGAAGAGTGGACGGCATTCCGTATGGAATGCGTCCGCCGCCGGGTATATTTCGATCTGCAAAAAGCAAAAGACAAGCTTCATCTGCTGAAAGGTCTGCAAAAGATCCTGCTGGATATCGACAAGGCTATCCGGATCGTCCGGGGCACCGAGGAGGAAGCCGAGGTGGTCCCCAATCTGATGATCGGGTTCGGCATCGACGAGATCCAGGCAGAATATGTGGCGGAGATCAAGCTGCGCCATCTGAACCGGGAATATATTCTGAAGCGCACCGAGGAGATTGATAAGCTGGAAAAGGATATTGCCGAGATGGAGGCGATTCTCGCCAGCAAACAACGGGTGCGGAACATCATTATCAGCGAGCTGAAGGAGGTCATGGAGAAGCACGGCCAGCCTCGCAGAAGTCTGTTGCTGTATGCTTCGGATATTCAGGAGGTAGCGGATGCCGCGGCGGAGGAGATCCCGGATTATCCCTGCACCCTGTTCTTTACAGCCGAAGGGTATTTTAAGAAAATTACGCCACAGTCCCTGCGCATGAGTGGGGAGCAGAAACTGAAGGAGGGTGACCGGATCATCCAGACCGTGGAGACCACGAATAACCGGGATTTGTTGTTCTTCACGCACAGTGGGGTGGTATACAAGGCCAAAGCCAGCGATTTCGGGGATACCAAAGCCAGCGTTTTGGGGGACTATGTGGCCTCCAAGCTGGGGTTTGACGAAGGGGAATCCGCCTTCGCTATGGTGGTGACCGCTGATTACAGCGGGTATCTGCTGTTCTTTTTTGAAAGCGGCAAGGTAGCCAAGGTGGAATGGAGCGCTTACGCAACTAAAGCCAACCGCCGCAAACTGGTGGGTGCGTATTCCGACAAGTCGCCGATTGTGGCTATTATCCACATCACGGAGGATGCCGAGTTCCTGTTGACATCCACTTCCGGGAGAATGCTGTTGGTTCACACCGGGGCCATCTCTCCCAAAACCACCAGGAATACTCAGGGCGTGCAGGTGCTGACCCTGAAGGGCCAGCATCGGCTGAAGGAGGCAAGGCCTTTTACCGAGGGGATGGTTTCCAAGCCCAACCGCTACCGCATGAAATCGTTGCCTGCCGCGGGGGCTATGCCATTGGCCGAGGATCTGGGGGAACAGCTGACCATGGAGTGAGGATGCCGCATAGCCGGGGAGAGCCGGTAACGGCTGTTTCCACAAGAGTCGCAAGCCACATAGGCATGGTTTATGGATGGAGGACCTGTTTACAGCGTGGGGCAAGGTGGATGCGGAACTGGCGGGGCGGCGTCTCGGCCAATAGGCGCTTTTATTGTTTTCCTCTTGACACGGAGTAAAACGCTGTTTTACCCTTATGTTAAGGCTCTCTCCCGCAGGCGAAGCATGACCGTTGTGTTGGAAAATCCGGGTAAAAAGAAAACCGCTGCCGGATGGAGTGGTTCCCATTCGATAGCGGTTCCGGCAGCGGATACGGCAAACGCAAGATGAATGTGTATCAGTTGCCGAAAATAGAATGCCCTGGAAACAGGACATTCATTCAGGAAACTTTTAAAAAATTTACGAAAATGACCCTGTAGGGTACGCATCAGGAAAATTTCCATTCTTTTGGGCGTAAACCCTTGCTTTCCGGGAATTTGTATGCTAGTATATTACAGAACTGATTTGTTACACTAATTTGGAGGGACAGGCCCATGACCGTTTGGGAATATGTTATCGGAGCAATTTTGATTGTTTTCTCGCTGATTATCATTGGTATCGTGCTGCTGCAGGAAGGCCGTCAGGCTAATCTGGGAGCGATTGCCGGGGCCGCGGATTCCTTTATGGAAAAGGGAAAAGCCCGTACCCTGGACGCTATGCTCGCCAAATGGACAAAAGTTATCGCTTTTGCTTTCTTTGTGCTGGTGTTCGCCGGTATGCTGATCACTAAGTTCCTGGGCGCTTAAAAGATATGGTGAGAAAACGTCCTGCTCCGTTGGAGTAGGACGTTTTTTATCGCTGGGTATCCTTGATGGGGGCTTCACAGGAAGGGAGAATCATTATGCAGCCATTATCGATCAAAAACCGGATCCTTCGGCAGTTGAATAAAAGCAAAAAGGGTCTGTCCGCCGATATGCTGGCCTCCATGCTGCGTCTGAAGAAGAAAGAACGGCCGGCTTTCCTCCTGTCCCTATCCCAAATGGAGAGCAGTGGGGAACTGGTGAAAAACAAAAAAGGAAAATATACGGTTTCCCAAACCGTGGGATGCGTAGAGGGCCGGATCATGTCCTTGTCTAAAGGCTTTGGGTTTGCCAGGCTCACGGAAAGCGGGGAAGATTGTTTTATTGCCGGGCGGAACCTGAAGGACGCCCTTCCCGGAGATATGGTGCTGATTCGCTTAGGCCCCCGTGATGACCGGGGGCCTCAAGGGGAGGTAACGGTCATTCAGCAGGAGGGGAATCGCCTGTTCAGCGGACGGCTGGTTC
>CALWMQ010000135.1 GCA_944382025.1 uncultured Clostridia bacterium
CTGTACATTCTCAGCTCCCATCATCTATCTTCACAAGTCGGCAAAGACGGAATCTGCCGCTTCGCAAAGAATCTCTGCCTCCCTACAGCGGCCCTGTCTCCTTGACGGAAACAGCGCCATCGGCGGCTCGGAGACACCCCGTCACAACCCGCGGAGAAATACCGGGGTTCGCAGTTCTATGCCTTGTCAAATGGCAAGGTCTTTTTGCGTAAAGGCAAATATGCCCCCGGAAAACAGCATCAGCCCTCCAACAAACAATACCGCTGTTCCCACCAGGGCATTGGCGTCTCCTGCCGCCAGCCCATTGGGGTCAAACAGCGTGAAAACCGAAAAATATTTGGCGGCTTCCGCTTTTTCCCCTGTGTTGGCCAGCATCTGCAATACATACATCACCCCTGGGATACCCGCTCCAAAGCCAATGCTGTATTTGGTATCGGAAAACAGGCAGGAGGCCAGAAAACAAATCCCGCCTATACAGAACTGCAGGCAAAACAGTCCTAAATTCAATCGTAAAAGGTCAGACACCGCCAATTCTCCCGGAAACTGGCTCTGGCCCACACACAGCTCCAGTATGGTGGCATAACCCGTTAATAACACTATACCGCTCAACAGCACCATCATCTGTGTGAACACAATGGTCAGGCGTTTCACAGGAGCCGCCATTAACACCGCCATCCCCCCTCGGTCCACATGCCTGGCAATCAGCGCGTTGCCTCTTAAGATGCAGTAAATCATCGGGAATACCAAAAGAATAAATCCATAAAGATAGGATACCATAAATCCCAATAAACTGGTTGCCCCGGCGCTCATCCCAACCGCCGCCATGATCTCCGGCATCGCCTCCACAAACCCATCCAGCATGGCCATCATTTCCGGATCGTACATACTGATAATCACGGAAATATATAACGTCATGACCCCCGCTAAAATCAGCAGCAATTTTACGCTGCCCTTCATTTCCCGGCGGTATAAGGCCCAGTTAATCATGTTTTTCTCCTCCGTAGTAATCCAGAAAAATCTCCTCCAGGCTTTCTTTCGCGCAAACCGTGACTTCTCTCCCCTGACGCACCCCGTCAAAGTCCCGGGCAAACGCTTCCGCGGTTTCCTCATCGGCAAACCCGGCGGTGTAGGTTCGCACATGCCGCTGACGCAGCGCCTCCACCCCGTCTACCGCCGCCAGCTTCCCTCCTCGGATGATCCCGATACGGTCACAGGTCCGTTCCACTTCCTCAAACATATGGCTTGACATTAAAATGGTTTTCCCTCGCCCTTTTTCCTGCCTGATAAAGTCCACAAACCGGTTCTGCATCAAAGGATCCAGCCCGCTGGTCGGCTCGTCAAGAATCAGAATCTCCGGGTCATGCATAAAAGCCGCCACTATCCCCAGCTTCTGTTTCATTCCCTTACTCATTTTTTTGATCTTCCCTTTGGGGTCCAGTTCAAAATACTCCATCAGCTCCTTGGCACGGCCCGCTGTTTTCTCACCCCGGTACCGGGCAAGAAAACGGAGAAATTCCGTCCCGGTTGTGTCCTCAAAAAAGCACATCTCTCCCGGTATGTAACCCAGACTTTTTTGAATCTGGTGCCGGGCCGCCCAGCAATCCAGCCCATTTATAGCGCATTTCCCGGATTGCGGCTTGATGAATCCCATCAGATGGCGGATGGTGGTTGTTTTCCCCGCGCCGTTGGGCCCAAGAAAACCAAACACTTCCCCTTTCCCCACCTGAAACGAAACGTTAAACACACCTTTCCCGTCCCCGTAATCACGGGTCAGGTTTTCAATCCGGATGACGTTCATGGCGTTTTTCCTCCCTCATCTGTCCTATCCGGGTACAGGGAAAATATCCAGCCATACAGTCCTGGCCAATACCGAACCCCGGCGCTTTGGATCCCGCCCGGTTACCTGTATAATGATCCATCCATAGATTTATCCATATTATAGTGCGGCTGCGCCATGCCGTCAATCATATCTCCGCCCCCGGGACGGCAGGGTTCCCCGGCACATCAAGCCGGAATCCTCCCTCGGTATTCCTGATCCCTGCCCTGTCCGCTACACCCCGTCCGGTTTGCGTTCCCCATGTCCCCCTCCATGCGAAAAGCCACCCGTACCGCGGATCCCTTCCGCAGAACAGGTGGCTTTCTTTCATCTATCCGGTTTTCTCGTTCACCTTCGCCCAAAGGCTTATTTCTTCATCTCGTCCAGCTTGGCCTGAATGGCCTGGTTACAGGCGTTTATCCCCTCGGAAACCAGCGCCATCGTCCGGTCATATGACCGTTGGGCGAACACCAGGTCTTTTTCCTCGATCCCAAAAGCCGATCCCCAGTCTTCCACCGATTTATCCAGAGGAATAATCGTGTACTCATAGGAACTGCCTAATGCCGGATTGCGGTAGCACCAGGTGGGCAGTACCTCCACCCCTGTCAGCAGCACAGTTCCATCGTCGTATTTGGTAAAGGTTGTCTGAAACAACAATCCGTCTTCCGTATGCCCGTTATCATTACAGTCGGAAATGTGTTCATTCCATTGCTCGTCCTTATACCGGTTCGTTACATCCCGGATAGGACAGTTGACATGATCCTGGTAATTGCCGCCGTGGGACCGGCTCCCTCCATACATGGACTCAATCACCTGATTGGACAGAATGTTGCCCATGGAATACAGGCATACCGTCTGGTTCCCGTTCTCCGCTGTGATCAGTTCCACTGGCTGGATTTTATGCGGATGGCCCCCAATGATGACATCCACTCCCAACTCGCACATCTTGTTGGCAATGGCTTCCTGAGAGCTGTTTGGCTCAACAAAATACTCGTTGCCCCAATGGATATACAGGATAATCGCTTCCGCTCCATCCGCTTTCATATCCCGGATCTGGCCTTCCATATCCGTGTAAAAGGAATCCAGAGCCTTGACACTGAAGGTATTGAGCACCGATCCCGCGTTGGTTTCGGTCCCATAGGTGTAATTGACAACCCCCAGCTTGATCCCGTTGACATCCTTGATCAGATACCGCTTGTCAGAGGTGCTGCCCCGCAGGCCTACCGCGTCCATGTTGGCATTGGCCAGGGCTTCCAGAGTAGTCTTATATCCCGCCTTCCCACCGTTGCCGATGTGGTTATTGGCTAGCAGCCCCAGGTCATACCCGGCGCCCGCCACCGCGTCAATCAGGGTGGAGGGAACCCGGAATATCATCTCCGCCGTGTCAAACCCACTGTCGGTAATCGCCAATTCCACATTGATCGCCGCATAGTCCATGCCGGAGGCGTATGGCTTGATAAACTGGAACATAGAGGTAAAATCATACGACCCGTCGTCCTGCTTGGCGGACCGCAGCACCGGCTTATGGATCAGGATATCCCCCGAGCTTCCAATAGTAGCGGTGGCTACCGGCTGCGGCCCCGGCGGATCTGTCGGCTGGGTCGTAATTTCTGGGGCGGCGGAGGACGAGTCTTCCTCGCCGGATACGGACGGCCGGCTGAGCAGCCCTTTCAGCGTTCCAGCAACCGCTACCACGATCACAACAACCCAGATACACAGAACTGTTGCCAGAACACCTACCAGTATTTTCCGCCTTCTGCGTTTTTTCCGTGAATATCGCGCCATATTTCATCCTTTCCCTACGCCGGGACGAACCATGCCTCCTCAGCGCAGATTCCCTTGCCCATAGGCGGGCTTTCTTATACTTAAAGATACGGTTATCCCATATTTTACACAAAAGCCGGAAATCTGTCAAACACCTGTTTTCTGTTTCAGTATAGGCCTGTTCCGCCGGTTTCATTCAAACAGGCCTGCTGTTCCCAGGGCAGCCGCCGGATAGCCTGGGCCAAGCCCTTCCGGCGGTCAGCGGTGTTCCCCGCTCCCCTGGCAGCGCCCCTTCTCCCAGGCGCCGCCACCCCCATACTCGCCGTGTCTCCGCTTATTTGTCCTCCGGTTTTTCCGCCGGAGTGTTCAGCAGTTCCTCTACTCGGAACCTCGGCCGCGCCTTCACTTCACTGTATATTTTCCCTATATATCCCCCTACCACTCCGATGCAGAGCAGCTGGATGCCTCCCAGCAGCCAAATGGAACACACGATAGCTGTCCAGCCCGGAACCGTAAACCCGAAAAAATAAGAAATCAGCGCATATAACAGCCCTAAAATGCTGAAAGCGGAAATGAGAATCCCCAGGTTGGAAATCAGCTTTAAAGGCTTGACACTGAACGAGGTAATCCCGTCCAGGGCAAAGGACACCATCTTTTTCAGCGGGTATTTGGACTCCCCGGCAAACCGTTCACGCCGGTCATAATATACATAGTCACTGCGGTATCCGATCAAGGGAACAATCCCCCGGAGAAACAGGTTGACTTCCCGGTATTCGCTCAGCGCTTCCAGTGCCCGCCGGCTCATCAGGCGGTAATCGGCATGGTCATACACTACATCTACCCCCAGGGCCTTCATCACTTTATAAAACCCCCGGGCAGTACACCGCTTAAACACACTGTCCGTATCCCGCCTGTTGCGCACCCCGTATACCACATCGCAGCCTTCATGGAACTTCTCCACAAACTCATCCAGCACCTCGATGTCATCCTGCAGATCCGCGTCCAGGCTGATGGCGCAGTCGCACGCCGTCCTGGCGGCCATCAGGCCCGCCAGCAGGGCATGCTGATGCCCCCGGTTGTGCGCCAGTTTCAGGCCGCTGCACAGCCGATTTTCCCGGCAGTACCCCGCGATCAGGTCCCACGTATGATCCCGGCTGCCGTCATCTACCAGCAAAAAACGGCTCTGTTCATCCGCCAGCCCCTGATCGATCAGCGACTGCAGCTTCCGAGTGAGCTCCCGCACCGTGACCGGGAGAACCTCTTCTTCATTATAACAGGGTATCACCAAATATACGGTTGACATATACATCCCCCCGGCTTTTGATTTCCCAAGCTATACGATAGAATAAGAAACCGGATGAACCTGCCGCGCTTCAGAGGCAAACATCATCCGGCCATCTTCCCTATATACAGGACTGCCATTTCACTTGTCTTTACCGGCCTTGCTTTCCCGCAATTGACGGAAAAACTGCCGCAGCATCTCTCCGCATTCGGTTTCCAGCACCCCGCCCTGTGCCAGCGGCTTATGATTATACGGCAGCTGGAACAGATCCACTACCGAACCGCAGGATCCCGCCTTGGGATCACTGGTACCATATACCACCCGGTCAATCCGGGCATTGATAATCGCCCCCGCGCACATGGGGCAGGGCTCCAGGGTTACATACAGGGTGCTCCCGAACAGCCGCCAGCCGTTCAGCCGGGTACACGCCTCATGAATCGCCTCAATTTCCGCGTGTGCCAGAGCGTTCCGCCCGGTTTCCCGCCGGTTCCGCCCCGTCCCTACAATCTGCCCCTCCCGCACCAGTACAGCGCCTACGGGGACTTCTCCTTCCGCCGCCGCCTCCGCCGCAAGGTCCAGCGCTATCCGCATATACTCTTCGTCGGTCATTTCCCGGCCCGCGTCCTTCCTACATATAAGAAGTCACAACTGTATTCATTATCGTAACCAGCACCAGGGCAATGACCGCAATCAGAAACCCGGGGGAGGAAAAAGCAAAGCCCACCCGCTGGCTTACCGTCCAGCCTGAAAATCCGTTTCCTACAGGCCGCAGAATGTCTTCCTGCCCCGTGCTTCCCGACCGGTGCCGGGCCACCAGAACCACATATCCTACCACACCGATGACCGACGCGATCAGGAAAACCGTTGTATTGAGGATACCCGCCGCCTGCTCACCCATATTCAGCGTCACATACTGCAATACCACCGACAGGCCATTGGTGATAAAATGCAGCGCTACCGCCATCCAGATA
>CALWMQ010000136.1 GCA_944382025.1 uncultured Clostridia bacterium
CCCTTATAACGCTGCATCATGGCCATCCGCATCCGCCGGTCCCCCATATCCAGGCCCAGCTCATCCACCTCCCTCCGGTCCAGAGCCTGCCGGGCGGTATCCGCGTTAATAACCCCGTTGTTCATCACCTGGGCGAAATCCCGTACCCGCTTGAGCATCCGGTTAGCGATCCGGGGGGTGCCCCGGCAGCGGGACGCAATTTCCAAAGCCCCCTCCTGATCACAGGGAATATCCAGGATCCTGGCGCTGCGGCTGACGATAGTCCCCAGTTCCTCCGGGGTGTACAGCTCCAGACGCAGGATCACGCCGAACCGGTCCCGCAGAGGGGCGGAAAGCTGGCCGGCCCTGGTGGTGGCGCCAATGAGGGTGAATTTAGGCAATGGCAGATGGATGGAAGCGGCGCCCTGGCCCTTCCCATTGATAATATCGATGGAAAAGTCCTCCATAGCGGGATAGAGGATTTCCTCCACCGTCCGGGGAAGGCGGTGGATCTCATCAATAAACAGCACGTCCCCCTGGTCCAGATTGGTCAGCAGTGCCGCTAAATCCCCCGGCCGCTCCAGGGCCGGCCCGGAGGTAATCCGGAAATTCACCCCCAGCTCATTGGCGATGATGGCAGCCAGTGTGGTCTTGCCCAGGCCCGGAGGGCCGTACAGCAGGACATGATCCAGGGCCTCGCCCCGGAGCTTGGCCGCGTCGATAAACACTGACAGGTTCCCTTTCACCTTTTCCTGGCCGATATATTCGGTTAACGCCCTGGGGCGAAGGGGATTATCCCCCTCGTCTTCCGGCAGATATTCGGTGGAAACCATCCGGTTTTCATAATCCATTTCCATAGTCGTCCCCCCATGTTGGGCCGTTATCAGTGGTTTTAGCGTTTAGCCAGGGCTTTCAGCGCTTCCCGAACCAGGGATTCCACCGGCAGGGCGCTGTCCAGCTTGCCTACAGCGGCGGACGCTTCCCCGGCGGTGAAGCCCAGCACCGTCAGGGCACTGACCGCTTCCGCGGCATTCCCCGCGGCACTGCTCCCCCCAGCCGGTGTATCCGGCAGGTCTATCCCTCCGGATACCTGCAGCTTTCCAACCTTATCCTTCATTTCCAGCACAATCCGCTGGGCAAGCTTGGGGCCCACCCCCTGAGCCCTGGTCAGGGCTTTGTAGTCCCCCGCCGCTACCGCCATGGCCACCCGCTCCGGTGACAGCTCCGACAGGATGGCATTGGCCGCCTTGGGGCCTACACCGGAGATAGCGGTGAGCTGCTTAAAACAGGCCAGTTCCCCCTGGTCGGCGAAGCCGAACAGTTCCATGGCGTCTTCCCGGACGCTGAGAATGGTGTACAGCATCGCTTCCTTGCCCACCGCCGGCAGCTGTCTGGCGGTATTCATGGTGACACTGCATTTATACCCCACCCCGCCGCACTCGATAACCGCCATGCGAGGTTCCAGGTGGATCAGCACGCCCCGTACGCTGTAATACATAAACTTCCTTCTCCTTATCTTGTCATGAACCGGCCGCTGACGATCCCTCTCTTCAGGGGAGTCCCCCCGGTCTGCCCGTGGCAAATGGCGATAGCCAGGGCATCGGCGGTATCGTCAGGCTTAGGCACCTCTTTCAGGCCCAGCAGCCGCCGGGTCATCTCCATCACTTGGTTTTTTTCCGCTTTACCGAAGCCGGTTACCGCGCTTTTGACCTGCAGCGGAGTGTATTCATAAAGAGGAATACCGCACTTGCGGGCTCCCAGCAGAATGACTCCTCGTGCCTCCGCTACATCAATCGCGGTTTTCTGGTTGTTTTTAAAGTACAGCTTTTCCACCGCTATGGCATCCGGCTGATGCCTGGCCAGCAGGGCGGTAAGCTCATCATAGATCATCTCCAGGCGGCGGGAAAAATCCATCCCCGCCGGGGTAAGGACAGCGCCAAAATCCACAGGGGTAAACCGGGCCCGTTCATAGCGGACCGCCCCCCATCCCACAATAGCGTATCCCGGATCGATACCCAGTATCAGCAAGCGCCCACCTCCTGAAACTCATAACGGTTTATTATAGCATATTCCTCACAGGGGTGCAAACTTTTTCAGCCAGTCCCTTTCCGGAACGTCTAAAATCCCCCCCGCCATATCCACAGGCGGCATCGGCCGGGAATCGAGGGGAGTCCCTTTGCCTTCCTCCTATATCAGTCATAACCACCGGCTAAGCCGATGGCTTGGGTAAGCCCTGGAAGGACATAGTACCGGCAAGCCCCTTAAGAGACACCGGAATTTATTCCACTGGCGTCACTCGCCCCGCGGCCCGTCAGCGGGCGATTTTCTGTCCTAACGAAAGCTTTCCTATTTTCAGAAGGTTACTCGGCTCGCTTCGCCCTATGCTGGAAGCTAAAGCTTTTTACGGGGTACCCCCACCGGCAGAATCACTGGTTTCCAAAATCATGAGGGCTTCGGATTACACCGTATACACCGTAAACGGCACGTTCCGAAGCCCCTTCAACATATAGGGAGCCCTGTTCATGGGGAACACAGGGATGCCCTGCGCCTTACAGCCATTCACAATTCCTTATCGCGGTGGGATGGGGCGGATGCGAATACTTCCTGATCCGCCTTTTGAAAGCATGGCGGAAAAAGCCGATGGAGCTCAGGTGACCACGGAGGTTCCTCCGGCTTTTCCCTTCGGAAGCAATGGCAAAGCCCAGCCCGGCGTCTGCTAAGAGAATCACCAAGCCAGGTCTGCCTTTATTCCCATTTTACCACGCGTTTCCCAAGGGGCTTATACCGGACAATGCCGCTCCCGTCACCGTTAAGCCGGCCTGCCTGTAGGCTGGGCCTGTCCTTTATTCAAGCCTTGCCGCCCATTACTGGTTCTCGTACACCCGCTGTCTCCGCCGTTTTCCCTTGACACAAAAAACAGGCGGAAGGGGAATCAGACATCCGGTGTCTAGGATACGGACAAATGCCCCCTCGGCGGCGCAAACATAAAGGGACCGTTTACACAACGGCCCCTTTAGAGCAAGGAAGAGGATTCCACTGCCGAAGGCTTGCTGGCCAGAAAAGCCAGCACCTTTTGATTCGCCTGAAGGCAGCCGTACCAGTAATACCATAAATCCTGAGAGTGCCGGTCAGACTGATTGGAATACACTTCTACCATGTGTTTACAGATGCAGATCTGTTCTTCCAGGTATTTCTTCACAGTACACCCCCCATGCTTCCATATATTTCCTCAATTTCAGTATACCATAAAATATATAGGATCACTACAACGATTCATCAATATTTCATGATAACTTTTCGTAGGAATGATGGGAATGGCAGCTGCCGGCACCGTCGCTTGGCCCAGGCTGGAAATACATCGGGGATTATCCGAATATTTTCACCGCCTGATTGGCCATCCGCTGCCCATACAGCCGGAATACCGGTTCCGCCTCTTCCAGGTGATCCTTTAAAGCAACCGGGCCAAGATGAATAACCGGCTTGCCGCAGGCTCCTCCTCCGGAATAGAGCAGCATCCCCAATACCATCAGGTGACTGAGAATCCCCTGTATAGCCAAATCCGCGCCCCCGTGGACATAGTCCGCCGTAGCAAAGGCGCCCCCCAGTTTCCCCGCCAGCCCTAGCCTGCGGGCATCACCGTCCAGCCATGTTTTCATTTCCCCGCTCATGCTGGCCAGATAGGTAGGGGTTCCCATCACAACACAGCAGCTTTCCGCCAGATAGGCCGCGTCCGGTTCGTGAATAGGAAAAATACGGGCTTCCACACCCTCCACCATTTTCATGCCGTCCGCGATAGCCTGTGCCATCCGGCAGGTATTGCCGCTTTTGCTGTGATACAGCACCGCCATTTTTATCATACGCCTTCCATCCTTTCCGTCTACCGCTTTACGAGAACTTTCCGAAAAATATTGTACTCACTCTGACAGGAAAATACAAGATCGGTTATGGACGTTTAACGGGCGATGGAGAATATGTGAAAAAGTTGCCGGCTTCTGTCATAATCTTGGCAAAAGGGGTTTACAAAAGGGAAATATAGTGGTATACTCCCATTATATTATCATGGGGGAGAAGGCGGTTTCATTTAAAAAGGCCTTCCTTTCCCCCTGAAATATCCGCTTTTTCTTCTGGAAAAGCCCCGGACTTCCTTTGGAACATCATGGGCCTTTCTCAAAAGATATAGTTGAGGAAATCCAGTCATGGGAGAGAAACGTATGAAAAAAGGGAAGAAAATTACCATTCTCGGAGCGGGAAACGTGGGTGCCTCCATCGCCTATACCCTGGCGCTGGACGGCATGGCCTCTGAAATCCTGCTGATTGACATCAATGAGAAAAAAGCCCAGGGGGAAGCGATGGATATCCTGCAGGGGACTCCCTTCTGCGCCCCCGTCAATATCCATGCCGGCGGTTATGCCGACGCGGTGAATTCCGATGTGGTTATTGTAACCGTCGGCCTGGCCCGTAAGCCCGGACAGACCCGTATCGATTTGGCCCAGGCCAATGTAAACATCATTAAATCGGTTATGCCCCAGATCACCCGCTTCGCTCCGGACGCCGTATATGTGGTGGTCAGCAACCCGGTAGATATTATCACCTACGCGATCCTGAAAACCACCAATCTCTCCGAAAATCAGGTGTTCGGTTCCGGCACCATGCTGGATTCCGCCCGTTTAAGATCCCGCCTGGCCGAACATGTGGGACTCAATTCCAAAAATGTCCACGCCTACGTATTCGGGGAACATGGGGATACCTCCATGATCCCCTGGTCGCTGACCACCATCGCGGGAATGGAAATGAGCAAATACTGCACGTATGTGTGTGACCGCCATAACCACTGCGGCAAGGAAGAACTGAAGGATATTGAGGAGGATGTGCGCACCGCCGGGGCGCAGGTCATCGCCTTGAAAGGCGCTACTTTCTACGCCATCGCCCTTTCTGTCCGCCGGATCTGCGAATGTATCCTCCGGGACACCGATTCGGTGATGACCGTCTCCGCTATGATCCACAACCAGTACGGCATCAACGACGTGTGCCTGAGCCTTCCCTTTGTGGTTGGCGCCCAGGGCATCCGCCGGGCCATTGTCCCCCCGCTGACCGATGAGGAATCAGAGCTTCTCCATAAGAGCGCCGATGCCCTCAAAGAGGTTATTTCTCAGCTGGATATTTAATTTTTATATATTGGAAAGGACTGTCAAACCATGGATTACGCTGCGGAATCTTTGAAAAAACATAAGGAATGGAAGGGAAAGATCGAGGTCATCTGCCGCGCCCCTCTGGAGACCCGGGACGATTTGTCCCTGGCTTACACCCCGGGCGTGGCCCAGCCTTGCCTGGAAATCCAGAAGGATGTGAACCTGAGCTATGACCTGACCCGCCGTTCCAACCTGGTGGCGGTAGTCACCGACGGTACCGCCGTACTGGGCCTTGGGGATATCGGCCCTGAAGCCGGTATGCCGGTCATGGAAGGAAAATGCGCCCTGTTCAAGGCGTTCGGCGATGTGGACGCTATCCCGCTCTGCGTCCGCTCCAAAGAGGTGGACGACATTGTCAACACCGTCCGCCTGCTGGCCGGCAGCTTCGGCGGCGTCAACCTGGAGGATATCTCCGCTCCCCGCTGCTTTGAGATCGAGCGCCGGCTGAAAGAATGCTGCGATATCCCGATCTTCCACGATGACCAGCATGGCACCGCGGTAGTCACTTTAGCCGCCATGCTCAACGCCCTGAAACTGACCGGCAAAAAGCTGGAGGAGATCCGGGTGGTTACCAGCGGCGCCGGCGCCGCCGGTATCGCTATCATCCGGCTGCTCATCGCCATGGGCCTTCAGGAC
>CALWMQ010000137.1 GCA_944382025.1 uncultured Clostridia bacterium
GTGCTGCCTTGAGGCCGTATTTCTTCCGTTCCTTCATTCTCGGGTCACGGGTCAGGAATCCGGCCTTTTTCAAGGCGGGACGCAGTTCCTCGCTGTTGTACTGGAGCAAAGCGCGGGAGATGCCATGGCGGATAGCGCCGGCCTGGCCGGTCACGCCGCCGCCGGCGACGCGGCATTCGATATCGAACTTCTCGGTAGTTCCAGTGAGGTTCAGAGGCTGACGGACGATCAGCTTCAGGGTCTCCAGGCCGAAATAATCATCGATATCGCGGCCGTTGATCTTCACACTGCCGGTACCGGCATACAAACGTACCCGGGCGACGGATTTTTTTCTGCGGCCAGTGCCGTAGAAATAAGGTCTCTTATTGTAATCCATGTGTACAGCCTCCTTCCTTAAAATTCAAACGCTTCGGGCTTCTGTGCGGCATGCTCGTGATTGGAGCCGCTGTATACCCGCAGGCGGCCGAAAGCGGCACGGCCGATGGTGTTGGACGGCAGCATACCGTTGACAGCCAATTCCATAGCCTTCTCAGGGCGCTGAGCCATCAGGGTAGCGTAATTGGTTTCTTTCATGTTACCAATCCAGCCGGTGTGGCGGTACCATTTTTTCTGCTCCAGCTTCTTGCCGGTAAGGACAGCCTGAGCGCAGTTAATAATGATGACATGGTCGCCGCAATCCACGTGGGGGGTGAACTCAGGCTTATGCTTACCGCGCAGCAGCGCGGCAGCCTGAGCGGCCACCCGGCCAAGGGGTTTTCCGGCGGCATCGATGACATACCATTTGCGGTCGATTTGACCAGCTTTTGCCATGTATGTGGACATCGCAATACCTCCTATATTGATTCCAGTCTATTTGACAGCTTCCCGATCATAGCACATCTAATTCCGGCTGTCAAGAGGCAAAATGCGGTTTTTTTAATTTACAGCCCTTAATCTCTCATTTTCTCTTCAATTTGCTTCTTTTTGCTCTCTATCTCATGTTTCATTCTGCTTTTACAGGCAAATTGTAAACCGTTTTATTGTTTTAGGTTGACAATCTAGGTTGGCACATGCTATACTACCTCCGAAAATAAGGAGGGATGGCCATGTCCGCCAAGGATCAGGTTCTGGAGGCATTGGTGAAGCACACTTTCTCAGGGGAGGAATCCTCTTATCTATCCGGTGAGGAACTGGCTCAAAGTCTTGGTATTTCCCGAGGAGCGGTCTGGAAAGCGGTCAAACTGCTGGAACAGGAAGGATACCGGATCCACGCAGTATCTAACCGAGGTTACCGGCTGTTGTCTGATAATGACCGGATCTCTTCCCCGGCTGTGGAACAATATCTCCGCACTCGTTGTCTGGGACGTAAACTGCTGGTATATCCGAATTTGGATTCCACCAACAACCGTCTGAAAGAGCTGGCCGGACAGGGGGCTGAAACTGGCACAGTGGTGGCGGCAGACCGGCAGACCGCTGGGAAAGGACGGCGGGGCCGTGCCTTTTTTTCCCCGGAGGGCGGTCTGTATATGAGCATCCTTCTCCGGCCTCCATTTCTCATGGAGCAGGCGGGGTTGATTACCTCCTGCGCGGCGGTAGCCGTTGCCCGGGCGGTGGAGGGGACGGTAGCGGAACTGTCCCCGGGGACTGTGCTTTCAGTAGGCGTCAAATGGGTGAACGACCTGTTCCTCCATGGGAAAAAGCTGTGCGGCATTCTAACCGAAGCCGCCACCGACTTTGAAAGCGGCCAGTTGGATTATGCGGTATTGGGCATCGGTATTAATCTGGGCAAAACCGAGTTTCCCCCGGAATTGGCTTCTATTTCGACTTCGGTGTTTAACGAGTGCGGGGTATCGGTTCCCCGCAGCCGGATGCTGGCCGCTGTGCTGAACCAGCTGGAGCCTCTTCTGGATTCCCTGGAACAAACCGGAAGCCCTCAGGCTTTCCTGCCGGAAAGCCGGCAGCGATCGATTGTACTGGGCAGGGAAGTAACCGTGCTGCGGGGAAAAGAAACCTTCCAAGCAACGGCCGAAGCCATTGACGACACCGGTGCCCTGGTAGTCCGCACCCCGGACGGACGGGATATCACGCTCCAGTCCGGAGAGGTGAGCCTTCGTCTGTCGGCTGTCCCGGATTAAAGCGTATCATCCAGGCCATGCTGCCTGGGCCAGCTCTCTTTCTATCCACTATCTATCCATGGACCGAGTTTGAAATTCCCGCAGGAGGCGATGTTATGGGTCAAAAACTATTAACCAAAGACCTGGTCTTTATTGCCCTTGGTACCGCTGTCATTTGTGTGCTGGCGCCCATTTCCCTCACTGTCAGCCTTGTTCCCTTTACTTTGTCTACCCTGGCCATCTATGTTTGCGCCGCCATCTCAGGCGCCCGGAAGGGTACTCTCAGCGTACTGATATATATCCTGATCGGCGCAGTGGGGGTTCCGGTATTTTCGGGTTTCACTGGTGGCATACATAAGCTGGCAGGGTTAACGGGAGGCTATATTGTAGGCTACATCTTCTGCGCGCTGGCGGAGGGCCTTCTCATCGACC
>CALWMQ010000138.1 GCA_944382025.1 uncultured Clostridia bacterium
GGCCACCAGCAGCGGCCGATGGCCCTGGCTCTTGAGCATCTTGGCCGGTTTAGCGGAATGGGTTGTTTTGCCGGAGCCCTGCAAGCCGCACATCATCACGATACAGGGGGGACGGCTGGGACTAGCCAGCCGGGCAGCCTGACCACCCATGAGATTGGTCAGTTCCTCATTGACGATCTTGACCACCATTTGAGCGGGGGTCAGGCTTTCCATAACCTGGGCGCCCACCGCCCGCTCAGTAACCGTATTGGTGAAATCCTTGGCCACCTTATAGTTTACATCCGCTTCCAGGAGGGCCAGACGCACCTCCCGCATGGCGTCGCGGACATCTTTTTCACTCAGTTTGCCCTTGCTGCGCAGCCGTTTAAAGGCGGCGGATAATTTATCGGAAAGTCTTTCAAAAGCCACGGTCAGGCCTGCCTTTCATCACTGAATTCAAAGAGAGTATGGGAAAATCTCCGAGTTTTAAGCCTCCGCCAACTGTTCCGACAGATCGGCGATCCGGCGGGCGCGGTCATCGATCTCCCGGGAGAAGCCGAACCGGTCGTTCAGGTCCTGGATTTCCCGGGCAGCCTGCCGGATAGCCTCAATGCCTTCCCGCAGTTCCCGGAAACGGCGTGCCAAATGAAGGCGATCCTCCATTTCCAGCATCTGGGCCTCCGCCCGCTTGATGGAATCCCGCACTCCCTGACGGGTGATCCCCTCATTTTCCGCGATTTCAGACAGGGACAGGTCGTTGTCGTAATAGAGTTCCACCACGTCCCGCTGCTTGTCGGTCAGCATATCGCCATAAAAATCAAACAACAGGGCGATCTCCATATTTTTGGCCATGACCTGTCCTCCCAACCTCTTCACTCAAACAAAGGAAAAACGCCCGGAAACCTATCCAAGCGTCTCAACTGTAAAGTCAAAAGCTTTACACGTATTATACACGATACTGTCCGGTTTGTCAAGTGGAAAATCCTCTTTTTTCGGCAAAATATGGCCTGACCCTCCGGTATTATTTTCCAGGTTTACCGCCTTCGAACATCGGCATCCATGACAGGCTCCTTCCCATATCCATATCGCCCCTATAGAAAACAACCGCCCGGCTGTTTTGTCCAGCCGGGCAGTCAGGGCCACAAACCGGCTTAATCCAGCCGGAAATCTTCCTTTGTATATTCCGTCAGGGGCGGCTGGCGGAAAGGAATCCGTTTTAATGGGTCATAATCGAATTTCCGGCAGCTGTGATACAAAGGGACTACCCCCTTTTTCTCACACAGCACCGCCCGTCCGTCAGAAGACCGGCGTCCATTGGCGCATAGGTCGCAGCGAGGCTGTATGGAATTCCCGTATAGTTTCCGGCGCATTGGCGTCCCTCCCGTCTGCCCTATTGGCTGAATTGTTTTCCAGTATACCATAATCCGACGAAAAAATCCACTCATTTTCCTTCCTGCTTTCCCCGCTGCCCAGCCAAGGTGAACAGCAGCATACCGCACATGAGCAACAGGGCTACCGAGGCGGCGACCGGACCGGAAAAAGGCTGTATCGCCGTCTGGACAGAGGGGTTCCATACAGTGATGGGCATGGGGATAAACCGGAGCAGGATTACGGTCAGCAGCCCGGCCAGCAAACCATGCAGGATTCTGGCGGCAAAGAAGCCTTTACCCATGAGTTTTTCCCCATGCAGGGAGGCTGCCAGCTGACAGTGAACCGACAGCCCGCCCCATCCCATTGTTATCCCCAAAAGCATGGGGGCAGCGGCTCCGGTTCCCGCCGCCTCTACGCAGCCGCAGCTCACTTCCAATATACAGGGAAGCAGGCTGGACATCATCCGGGTATCTCCCCCGGCCAGACGCAGGGGAAGGGATACCAGTTCCTGGAACCAGGCGGACACCCCCGACACATCCAGCAGGGCTAAGGCCGCCGCGAACAGCACTACAAACCCGCACATATAGAGCAATGACCGGCAGGCGTTGTTCACCGATTCCACAAAAGCGGCAGCGGCTCCGGATGGCTTTACATCCCGTTTGGCAAGCTTTTTGGGCGCCTGCCCGTCCGGTTTTTCCATCCGGCTGGCAATCCCTCCCCCTATCCCCATCAGCAGAGAGGCCAGCAGATGGGCGGCAAACAGTACGGCCCCGAAACGCACGCTTCCCATCATGCCAGCACCGACAGCGCTGATAATAAAGGCCGGACCCCCGTTGACGCAGAACCGGAGCATCCTCCGTCCCTCTTCCCGGGTGATCTGACCGCTCCTTACCAATTCCCCTACCGCCATACCGCCGGTGGGGTATCCGCCGATAAAGCCTACCAGGATTCCGGCGCCGCAGCAGCCAGGCAGGCCGAACAAGGCGCGGGTTACCCCCTCCAGACGCCGCCCAACCGCGGCGCTGATTCCGGAACGTACCAGAAACCCCGCCAACACCAAAAACGGAAACAGGGAGGGGATGATGATGGTAGCGCAGATGGATAATCCGCGGCTGACACCGCCTGCCGCAGCCTGGGGCCATATGAGCAGCGCTGCGCCTGCCGCCAGAATCCCCAACAGTAAAAGCCCGGTTTTCACCCGGGCATAGTGGATGGTTTTGATAAACATCCCGATCACACCCTTTCCTGTTTCTCCCGGCACCTTTCCCGGGCTCTATAATACATATGGTTTGTCCACCCGCATTATTCCATCCCGGCGCGCATAAGTTGAGAAGTAGAGGACCGCCCTGCGGGGCGGCTATCTCATCGGAAAGGCGTGAAGCTCCATGAGGAAGCACAGAAACCGCACCTGTCCCCCGCCTACCC
>CALWMQ010000139.1 GCA_944382025.1 uncultured Clostridia bacterium
AAAACCTTCCGTGGGTGTTTTTTTTTTTTTTTTTTCTTCACGGTAAAATCGACAATACTCCTGGTTTCATCCATACCCATCATTGCCTCGTTTTATTATAGCATGGGCGGCTGCCGCAAAAAAGCCCTTTTTTCTCTTGACGAGTCATGATATAATATCCTGTAGCAAAGGATTCTGTTCATTTTGAAGCCCGGCGGCCAGGTTGACATCCCCCGCCCGGCTATAGGAGAATGCCATATGCTGCTGGCACTGGACATGGGCAATACCAATATCACCATCGGGGTGTTCCAGGGATCGGATCTGCTGTTCGAATCCCGGATCGCTACCGATCACTCCAAAATGGAAGATCAGTACGCTGTGGAGCTCCTCAGCATCTTCCGGCTCTATGGCGTGGATTCCGGACGGTTTGAAGGGGCTGTTATCAGCTCCGTGGTTCCGCCGCTGGATACCGCTATCCGGAGTGCGGTACGCAAGGTCACCGGCGTATTGCCCATGACCATCGGCCCCGGTACCAAAACCGGTATCAATATCCGTATCGATAATCCCGCCCAGCTGGGAGCCGACCTCCTGGTCGGCGCTGTTGCCGCCGTCGCCAAATACGGTGCCCCCTGTATGATCTGGGATCTGGGTACCGCTACCAAGGTTTCTGTCGTGGATCAGTCCGGCGCCTTCCGGGGTGGGGCTATCATGCCGGGTGTGGGCTCCTCGTTGGATTCCCTGACCAATAAGGCCTCCCTCCTTCCCCGTATCCGCCTGGATGCCCCCCCTAAGGTGATTGGCAGCAATACCATCGACTGTATGCAGTCCGGTGTCGTGTTCGGTACCGCCTCCATGGTAGAGGGCATGTCCGCCCGTATCCAGGAGGAACTGGGATACCCTGTCAAAATTATCGGTACCGGCGGCCTGGGCCATCAGGTTTTCCCCCAATGCCGTATCCATATCATTGAGGATGGTTCCCTGCTCCTGGAGGGCCTGCGGCTGATTTACGAGAAAAACCGGAAAACCTCTTGACCTGTCCCGCCTCCTGGACGCCCGCTCGGGATTACTTCCCCGGCTCAACAGCGAAACAGCCCCCTTTTGGCGTTTCAGCTGCCCGCCGCCGGGCTTTCATCAGGCTGTATATATACATAAAAATGCGCTGTATCCATAAAGGAATTCCCTTGGACGGAACAGCAGCAGGAGGATGAGTCATATGTCAACAAACCTACCCGTTAACCGCTCCAAAATCCTGTTCATTACCCAGTTCGCCATCTTACTGGCCCTGGAGGCGGTGTTCTGCTTCACCCCTCTGGGCAGTATTCCCCTGGGGCCCATGGTGGCTACCCTGGCCATGATTCCCGTCATCATCACCGCCATCATGCTGGGTACCTGGGCCGGCACCCTGATGGGCTTCGCCGCCGGGCTGTTCAGCTTCCTGGTCTGGACCTTTATGCCCCCTAACCCGGTAGTGGCCTTCATTTATACCCCGGTATATTCCGTGGGAAATGTTCAGGGCAATGTCTGGAGTCTGGCGATCTGCTTTATCCCCAGAATCCTCACCGGCACCTTCGCGGGCCTCACCTATCATGGACTGTCCAAACTCCATCCTAAAGCCGGTCTGGAATATATTATAGCCGGTGTGGTAGGTAGTGTCACCAACACCGCCCTGGTTCTGGGTGGTACCTATTTCTTCTTCGGCAGGGAGTATGCCGCCGCTATCGGTACCTCCTTTGAACTTCTCTTGGGTCTCATTGGCATGACGGTGCTGACCAACGGCATTCCGGAGGCTGTTGTCAGCGCTCTGGCGGCGGTAGGCATCTGCAAGCCGCTGAAAAAACAGCTGAGCCGCCATCATCTGTAAATGCCACAGGTCCTGCCTCGTATGTCCCGGCAGGGCCTGTTTTTATGTTTTCTGCATGCAGTTGGGGTGCGGCCAGGCTTCTTGTCCCCTCCCCGGGGGAACGGCCGGGCGGGAGACGGAGAGAAAAACAGATTTTTCGGGAATGTCCGCACCAGGGCGTGAAAGGGCTAAGGCGATTTTACATACGCCTGCCATGGGGTATGACAGCCGGTGAGATGGTCTGCCGAAAAGGGAAGAGAGAATGGTATGGGTTTTATAAGAGAAATCCTTCTGGAGGGAATTTCCTGCGCAGGGAAGACCTTCGTTTTTCAGGAATGAAAAAGGAAGCTGGCTGAAAGAGTGGGAGGAGAGGGAAGTCTTGTCGCCCTGAGGGAAATCTATTCTCAGGTGCTGAACACCATTGACGGAAAGCTGGTCCGTATGGCACGCCAAGAGAACCTGGCCCTGCTGAAGGACCGGTTGAGTATGCTGGAGCATCTGAACCGCTGGGCCTGTTCGCTGGAGGCCGGACGACGGCAATCCAGGGGGCTGTTTGTTCTGATGGAGCGGTTTTATCTCAACCATATAGCCGCGGTCCGGGGGCCACAGATGCGGATATAGAGGAATCCTGTCGCCGTTTGGGGCTTGGGTGCGCACTGCTGACCATTTCCGAAAATCAAATTGAAAAACGGCTTTGCATCGGGGACCGTCAAATGAAGGTGCAGCGGCCGGCGGAGGAGGTACAGGTTCAGGCGGCTCTCCTGATCGAGGAGCAGGAGCGACTGCTCCTGGCGGCTCGGCAGACGGACATTCCGATCATCCGTCTGAACACCGACGATATGGACTGGGCAGCGGCCGCCGACCGGATTCTTCGGTTTACAGAGGAACTCATGGGGTGAAGGGTCCCTTGCAGCAGGGCGGGGAAACCGCCATCAGCCCTCCTCCTCCATATCCCGGGTGGTCACAACATCGCAATTGGTCCCGCAGACCTGCCGCAGCACCGTCTGCCCAGCAGATACAGGGGCCTGCAGGACGACGCTGTCCAGCCGACGCATGAGACCGGCTATCTCCTCCCTGGGGATGGGGCCGTTGGTGCGCACCGGGCAGCGCCGGTGTAGGGCACCTTCAATGCGCACCGTGGTGGTCAGCACCCGGGTGGGATGAGTCAGCTCCGCCCTGGCATAGGCCTCTCCCCTGGGACAGCCCTGGCCGGTGACGGTATGGCCGTTTTCATCGTCCACTTGCAGACGGCATCCCTTGGGACAAACGATACAGATAAGCTCTTTCATAACCTATGGCCTCTTTTCTAAAAAATCCGGGTCTGTCGGGACAAATCTCTGAAAAGCCATGACAGGAAACTGGAACTGGTGTATACTGGAGTGGTTGCGGCGCGCATGCGCTTCCACGGGAACCGAAATTCATTCCGGGAAGCGGCCGATCAATGGAGGGATACCATGAAAACAGAGTTGGCTTTTATATTCGACGTGGACGGCACCCTGTGGGACACCACCGGCATTGTAGCGGGGTCCTGGACAAAGGTCCTGGACCGTCTGTCCCTCCGGGTGGCCGGGGGCCTGACGCCGGAACGGCTGCGACAGGAATTCGGAAAGACGCCGGAGGTGATCGCGGCGGACCTGCTGCCGGAGCTGTCGGCGGCGGAGCAAAAGACGGTCATCGACGCCTGCTTCCGGCAGGAAGAGGCGGATCTGGAGCAAAGCACCCGGAATCTCTTGTACCACGGGGTGACAGAGACCTTAGCCCGACTGTGGGAAAGCCACAGGCTGTACATCGTCTCCAACTGCCAGTCCGGCTATATCGAGCTGTTTCTGAAAAAGAACCGGCTGGAACGATACATCGCGGATTTTGAGTGTGCGGGGAATACCGGCCGCCCCAAGGGAGATAACATCCGCCTGCTTATGGACCGCAACCGCCTTGGCCAGGCGGTGTATGTGGGGGATACCCAGGGGGATTATGAGGCCAGCCGGCAGGCGGGGATCCCCTTTATCTTCGCCGCCTACGGTTACGGGATGCCGGAGAGATGGAGCCACCGTATCGGCCGGTTCCCGGAGCTGCTGTCTCTTTCTCTGTGAGGCGGTTATTCCGCCTCCTTCACTTCTATGGTCAGAACTTTCGCGTGCTCCGGCAGCTGTTTGGGAAGCCGGATGCGCTCCATCTCTCCCGGGGCCGTCCGCGGCCGGGGAAAGACGGCAACCGGCGTGTCCCCGCAGCTGACAGTGATCCGGCATTTGCCGTAGGGACGCCGTACCCGGAAAAGAATCTCGGTTTCCTGTTTCGCACAGCTGGGACGGAGCCGTTGGGGTACCGTGTAAGAGACCCCTTCCCCCGCCAGGATGTCCAGAACAGGTCCGTCCGCGGTCGCCCCGGCGTTCAGAAAGGCTGCAGCGGCCCGGCCTGCCCGTTCGCTCTCGGCGCTGACGTAGTCTACCAGATCGTGAACATGGACCACATTGCCGCAGGCGAATATGCCGGGGGCGGAGGTTTCCATATTCTCAAACACCATTGTCCCGCCGGTGCGGGGGTCCATTTGGAGCCCCGCCTGACGGGACAGCTCATTTTCCGGGATCAGCCCCACCGACAACAGCAACGTATCACAGGCAAATTCCCGTTCGGTCCCCACTATAGGCTGCCGGTTCCCGTCTACCCGGGATACGGTCACCCCCTCTCCCCGCCGTTCCCCATGAATCTCCGTAACCGTATGGGACAGCAGCAGCGGAATCTGATAATC
>CALWMQ010000140.1 GCA_944382025.1 uncultured Clostridia bacterium
GGAAACCAATACCATTGGTTCCAAGTCACAGGATGTGGAGTTAGCCAAGGTTGTAGTGGATATGAAGGCGGAAATTGAAAAAATCCGTGAACAGATCCAGAATATCGAGTAGGACACCCAACTTTTCGTAACATCAGCTGTTTTGCCGGATTGGCCGCTGGAGCCCCTCAGGGGCCGGTTGCCGTTCCGCTTGAGCAAGGGAGGATATAACGATGAAACTGATCAATATCGGTTTCGGCAACATGGTTTCTGCCAATCGGCTGGTGGCCATCGTCAGTCCGGAATCAGCCCCAATCAAACGAATTATTCAGGATGCCAAAGACCGGGGGACCCTCATCGACGCTACCTATGGCCGCCGTACCCGGGCGGTTCTGGTAACCGACAGCGATCATGTAATCCTATCGGCAGTTCAGCCGGAAACCGTAGCGAATCGGCTGAACGACCGGGATGATGAAGACGATGAGGAGATGGATGAGGATGAATAAGCCGGCCAAACCGGCCTCGGGTATGCTGATTGTCCTGTCCGGCCCTTCCGGATCCGGGAAAGGGACGATTATCAAGAGTTTGCTGGCCCAGCGGAAGGACACGGTACTGTCCATTTCGGTGACTACCCGTCAGCCCCGTCCTGGTGAAGAAGACGGTATCCATTATTTCTTCCGTACCCGGGAGGAATTTGAGGATATGATTGCGGAAAACTCCCTGCTGGAATATGCCGAATACAACGGTAATTATTACGGGACGCCTGAAGACTCTATCAAGAAATGGCTTCAGGAGGGAAAAAATGTCCTCCTGGAGATCGAGGTACAGGGGGCGGAGCAGGTGATGAATCACCGGTCCGACTTGGTATCTATTTTTATCACGATTCCCTCGATGGCAGAGCTGGAACGCCGTCTGAGAGACCGGGGAACCGAAACCGAGGATAAAATCCAGGGTCGGATGCAAGTGGCCAAACGGGAATTGACCCGGGCCTTCCGGTACGACTATGTGGTGCTCAACGACCAGGTAGAACTGGCGGTCCAGCGGATCAACACGATTATCGATGCTGAAAAGATGCGGTATACCCGCATGGAAAATACAGTTTTGGAGGTATTGCAAGATGCTCAGTCCGAATGATATTGAAAACCTGAAGGGAAAAGATAGCCGTTATGCCGTGGTGGTAGGTATCGCCAAACGGGCCCGGGATATTGCTTCCGACGCGGAGCTTAACGGGACCATTCTGATTGAAAAACCGGTGAGTATGGCCATTAACGATTTTGAAAGCGGCGATTACAAGCTGATCGTCCCGCAGGTCCAAAACGAGGAATAAACGGGTACATGACACAAAAGGAGGCTGCCATGCCGGCTCCAATTGCTTTGGTCGCCGTGGATCAGGCGGCCTTTCATTTCGATAAACTGTACAGCTACCTGTTACCGGAAAAATTGGGCCCTGTATCCCGCGGCAGCCGGGTAATGGTTCCTTTCGGCGGCGGAAACCGGTGCCGGCAGGGAATTGTGATGGCTGTTGAGGAATCCGGCTCACCGGAAAAACTCAAGCCGGTATTGGCGGTGCTGGATCAGGAGCCGCTTCTTTCGGAGGAACTGCTGGATCTGGCTGTATTCATGAAAGAACGCACTTTCTGTACCCTGTTTGATGCAGTCAGGGCTATGCTTCCTACCGGCCTGTATATTAAAATCCGACCTACTTATCGTCCGCCTGCCCGCACCTCCCAAGAAATATTGGATGCGCTGGACGAGGAGGAAAGGCGGTTCTACAGGCAGGTGTGTGCTTTATCGGAAAAGTCTGAAAACGGTGCTGATCGGGAAAAGTTGCTGGCATCTTTGGGGTTGTCGGCGGACAGCCAGTTACCGGAACGGTTGATCCGAAAAAACGTGCTGGTGCGGGCGGATGAGGCTTTCCGGCTGATGGGAGACGCTACCGTCCGTATGGTGCGTCTGGCGGTGGTTCCGGAGGAACTGCCTGAGATTACGAAACTTCAAAAATGCACCGATAAGCAAAAGAAGGTTCTCCAGCTGTTAGCTGACGTGGGAACCGCGTCGGTGAAAGAGGTTGGATACTCTACTGGTACGACTATCGCTGTGCTGAATACCCTGGAGAAAAAACGCCTGGTAGAATATGTGGAACGGGAGGTGCTACGTACCCCATATGAAAAACAGGAATTAACCCCGGTCGTATCCACCTGCCTCAACCCGGAACAGCAGACGGCTTATGATGGTTTGGTACGCCAGTATGAGAGCGGACAGGCGGCCTGCGCCCTGTTGTTTGGCGTCACCGGCAGCGGCAAGACGCAGGTATACATGAACCTGATTGACAGGGTGATTGGCGATGGCCGCCAAGCAGTGGTTTTGGTGCCGGAAATCTCTCTGACCCCACAGACTATGCAGCTGTTCCTCAACCGTTATGGAAAACGGGTGGCGGTACTCCATAGCGGACTGTCTATGGGGGAGCGGATGGACGAATGGAAACGGGTAAAAAGAGGCGAAGCCCCTATTGTGGTGGGAACCCGGTCGGCCGTATTTGCCCCCTGCGATAATCTGGGGCTGATCGTGATGGATGAGGAGCAGGAACACACCTATAAGTCGGAATCTTCTCCACGGTACCATGCCCGGGATATTGCTAAATTCCGCTGCGCCCATCATAAGGCGTTGCTCCTTTTGGCTTCCGCAACCCCATCCGTGGAAAGCTTTTATGCCGCTCAGGCAGGCCGGTATTCCCTGTATACCATGACCTCTCGGTATGGAGACGCCCAGCTTCCCCAAGTAGAGGTGGTGGATATGCGTAGGGAAGCCGATGAACGGGAGATCTTCAGCGGCCGTCTCAAGCAGGAGCTGTCCCAATGCCTGGAGGAAGGGCATCAGGCGATTTTACTACTGAACCGCCGGGGATACAACACCTTTATATCCTGCCGTGGCTGCGGTCATGTCCTGACCTGCCCTTCCTGCAGCATTTCCATGACCTATCACCGGGCTAACGGACGTCTGATGTGCCATTATTGCGGCCATATACAGGATCTTCCGGAAAAATGTCCGGAATGCGGATCGGACAAGCTTCGTTACAGCGGGTTGGGCACACAGCGGATAGAGTTGGAAC
Organism: uncultured Clostridia bacterium; assembly: GCA_944382025.1. Classification (GTDB taxonomy): domain Bacteria; phylum Bacillota; class Clostridia; order Oscillospirales; family Acutalibacteraceae; genus UMGS1623. The sequence continues at coordinate 3,089 of CALWMQ010000140.1, forward strand.
TGGCGGGATTGTTTCCTGAGGCGCAGAAACTGCGGATGGATGCGGATACAACCATGTCCCGCTACGCCTACGAGCGTAAATTCCAGGAATTTGCCCAGGGTAAGTTTCAAATTATGGTGGGCACCCAGATGGTAGCCAAAGGGCTGGATTTCCCCAACGTGAGCCTGGTTGGGGTGCTGTCCGCGGATATGTCGCTGTATGGGGATGATTTCCGCAGCTTTGAATCCACCTTCGCTCTGCTTACGCAAGTGGTGGGGCGGGCCGGCCGGCGGGGCCATACCGGCAAAGCGGTGATTCAAACGTATACCCCGGAAAATTACGTGATCCATTTGGCGGGAAAACAGGATTATACAGGTTTCTATGACCTGGAGATCGCCGCCCGGAAAATGATGAAATACCCGCCATTCTCGGATTTGTGCCTGTTTGGGTTTGTGGGGACACAAGAAGCAGTGGTTCGAGGGACAGCGTACCGTTTTCTCGGTCTCCTCCGAGAAAAAGTCAGTGGGGAATATGGTCGGCTTCCGGTGGTGGCTCTCGATCCCAGTCCCGCGGGGGTTCCCAAAGTAGCGGGAAAATACCGCTATAAGCTGCTGATCAAGTCGGTAAACTGCGCATTGCTTCGGAAAATGGTTGCTGAACTTCTGGAGCAGTTCAGCCGTTTGCCGGAAAACAGGCAAGTGACGGTTTTCGCGGATATCAATCCCGCCAATGTGTTATAATGAGGATAGGCAGAAAATTCCTCACAGCTGTCCTCCAATATGGCTTGGGCGGCGTCGGTTAACAGGAATAACAGCTTCTCTGTAAGTAGTCAGGGAAGATCTTATTATGCGATAAAGGAGGATGCTATATGGCACTGCGTAATATTTTGAAGGATTCGGATCCTGTCCTGCACAAGAAATGCAGGGCGGTCACTGATTTTGATGACCGTCTCTGGCAGCTGCTGGACGACATGGCGGATACCCTGCACCACTCTGAGGGGGTTGGATTGGCCGCACCGCAGGTAGGCGTGCTACGCCGGGTATTCATTATGGATATGGGGGATGGAAAAGGGGTCATTGAGGCCATTAACCCGGAGATTGTAGAAACCTGGGGGACTCAGGAAGGCGCTGAGGGATGCCTGTCATTTCCCGGGGAATACGCTATTGTAAAGCGTCCTAAGAAAGCCCGTATGAAGGCACAGGACAGAAATGGTAAGTGGTTTTACTTTACGGGAGACGATTTGACTGCCCGCTGCATATGCCATGAGTCTGATCATTTGGATGGCATTGTGTTTAAGGACCGTATGGAGCGGTTGCTGTCTCCAGATGAATATTGACAGTGCCACGGAAAGGATGGTTCTATGCGCGTGGTCTTTATGGGAACGCCGGATTTCGCAGTTCCCTGCTTGAAACAGCTGCTGCAGGATGGGTATCAAGTGCCGTTGGTGGTTACCCAATCGGATAAACCTAAGGGACGCGGGCATCAGTTGGCTCCTCCCCCTGTAAAGGCGTTCGCCATAACGGAAGGGCTCGAAGTATACCAGCCTGTTTCGCTGAAAAAGGAGGAAGCGGTAACACAGATTGCCGCCGCCAAGCCGGATGTGATCGTAGTGGTAGCCTACGGCAAGATTTTGCCTCAGGCAATTCTGGATCTGCCTGCCTTCGGCTGTATTAACGTTCATGCCTCTTTACTGCCCAAATACCGTGGAGCTGCCCCCATCCAGTGGGCTGTGCTCAACGGCGAGGCGGAATCCGGGGTTACTACCATGCGGATGGATGCGGGACTGGATACAGGGGATATGCTGCTCCGCAGCAGTTGCCCCATAACGGAGGAAATGACGGCAGGAGAACTTCATGACCGGTTGTCCATGGAGGGGGCGAAACTTCTTTCCAGAACCCTGCGGGCACTGGAAGCCGGGGATTTACATCCTGTCAGGCAGAATAGCGCGGAATCCTGCTATGCGCCCATGTTGGATAAATCCCTGAGCCCGATGGATTGGACGCGTCCCGCCGGTTCTCTGCATAATCAGGTGCGGGGATTGAATCCATGGCCCTCAGCGAGCACTTCCTATGAAGGAAAGCTGCTGAAAATCCATAAGAGCCAGGTTGGGGAGACGGTCAAGGCAGAACCGGGAATCATTGTAAAGTTGGATCCTTTAACAATTGCATGCGGCGGTGGAACCTCCCTGATTCTCCTTGAAGTCCAAGGGGAGGGTACCAAACGGATGGCGGCTGCGGACTATCTGCGGGGACATCCCATGAAAAGAGGGGATCGTTTAGGGGACAATCAATGAAGGAGGATATTTCATGTTCTGGATTGATTATTGGTATGTGATTCTGGTCGTCCCGGCACTGCTGGTGGCGACATATGCTCAGGTAAAGGTTCAGTCCGCTTTCAAAAAATACAGCCAGGTAGGTACAAGGTCAGGCCTGTCCGGAGCGGAAGCATCCTCCTTGATCCAGCGTCAGAACGGCATTCAGATCCCCATTGAACAGGTTCGTGGATCTATGACGGACCACTTTGATCCCCGTACAAATGTGATCCGGCTGTCGGAAACGGTTTGTAATGTCCGGTCAGTAGCCGCTATTGGCGTAGCGGCACATGAGACAGGCCATGCCCTGCAATATGAAGAGGGTTACGGCCCGATTAAGCTGCGGGCGGCCATAGTGCCCGTTACCAATTTCGCAACTTCCGTGTCACCGATCATGATTATTGTAGGATTGGTTGCTTCCTGGCAGTGGCTGGCAATGGCTGGGGTAGCGTTTTTCTCTTTATCTGTGTTATTCCAGCTGATTACTCTGCCAGTAGAATTCAATGCCAGCGCCCGGGCGCTGAAAGCGTTAAGCGCGGGCGGAGTGTTAACAGCTGAAGAATTGGATGGGGCCAAGAAGGTACTCTCCGCCGCGGCCTTAACCTATGTGGCGGCCCTTCTGGTTTCGCTGATGAATCTGCTGCGTCTGCTGCTGATCGTGGCCGGGAGAGGCCGGAGGGGCGACTGATGGCGGACAATCCCAGAAAAGCGGCGGTACAGGCCCTGATCCAGTACCACAAGGAAAAAACCTATTCCAATATTGCTCTGGACCATTTGCTGAAGAACACCTGTATGGACGCCCAGGATCAGGCGCTCATGTCCCGGTTGTTTTATGGGGTTATTGAACGGCAGTTGACCATTGATTATGTTTTGAGCCGCTGTTCTACCACGCCTATCAAAAAGATGCACCCTTGGGTGGCGGATATTCTTCGGGTGGGAACTTATCAGTTACTTTATATGGATAAGATTCCCCCATCTGCCGCTGTGAATGAAGCGGTAAAATTAGCCAAAACTATGAAGCAGGAGAAGGCTTCCGGATTTGTCAATGGGGTGCTCCGGGGTGTGGAGCGGAACAAAGAGATGATATGGAAAACGATTCCTCAGGGGGAAGAGGGAGAAGAAATCCGTTTTTCCTGTCCAAGGGAACTGATTGCTTTTTGGAAAACAGCCTATGGAGAAACCGTGGCATCCGGTTTATTAGAGGAAATCAATCGGGTTCCCGATACAGTGATCCGGGTGAATACCCTTCAAACCACTGTGGAAAAACTGGGGAGGCAGTTGAAAACTGCGGGGATAAATTACCAAACATTTGAGGGATTAGAGGGATGTTTTCGGTCGAATTGCGGTTCTTTCCTGAAAAATCTTGAATCTGAAGCCAATAACTGGTATTATCATCAGGATGCAGCTTCTCAGTTTGCCTGTGCTGCCTTTGGGGCGCAGCCCGGTGAGCGGATTGCGGATGTGTGTTCCGCTCCCGGCGGCAAAAGCTTTACTACCGCCCAGCGGATGAACAACCAGGGATATATCCTGGCCTGTGATATCTACCCGGCCAAATGTCGTGTGATAGAAGAACGGGCCGCCCATTTGGGAATCAGCATTTTGGAGACATTGGTAAGGGATGCTTCCAACCCCTGCCCGGCACACCTGGAGGAAGCCTTGGACCGGGTGATGTGCGACGGTCCCTGTCCCGGCCGGGGGGTGATCCGGCGGAAACCGGAGATCCGTTACAAGCCGTTGGAGAGCTTTCAGGATCTGCCGAAGCTACAATACGCCATTTTGGAGCAAAGCGCCAGGATGGTTCGGCCAGGCGGGATATTGCAATATTCTACTTGTACCCTCAACCCGGCGGAAAACGAGGAGGTAGTGGAACGGTTCCTTCAAAATCATCGGGAATTTTCACCGAGGATTTTGCCTTTGGATAGTTGCTTTAAAGCGGCGGGGCTGGAGCCGGACTGGAAAATCACCTTGTTCCCCCACATACATCAAACCGACGGCTTTTTTATTGCCGGATTTAACAAAAACGGGGTGGATGTTTGAAGCCCATAGATGTAAAATCCCTGACAGAGGAAGAATTGACCAGACAGTTTGCTGACTTGGGGTATCCGGCCTTTCGGGCCAGGCAGGTAAAGTCCTGGTTGGATAAAGGCTGTACCTCTTTTCAGGAGATGCTTAATTTGCCGGCCACCCTCCGAAGCCAACTGGAAGAACGATACACCATTCCCGGGGTCACGATCCTGCGAAGGCTGGATTCCCGTTTGGATGAGACGGCGAAATATCTATTCGGCCTTTCAGACGGGGAAACGGTGGAATCGGTACTCATGCATTATCATCACGGCTGGTCCCAATGCCTGTCTACCCAGGTAGGATGCCGGATGGGCTGTTCTTTCTGCGCAACCGGTATGGGCGGACTCAGCCGTAACCTGCTACCCTCGGAGATGCTATCCCAGATCGAGACAGCCCAGGCCGATAAAAAAATACGTGTCTCCTCTATTGTACTCATGGGCATGGGAGAGCCTTTTGATAATTATGAAAATGTCCTCCGGTTCTTGGAGATGCTGTCCGAACCCGGGGATGTCCATATTGGGATGCGCCATGTGTCCCTGTCCACTTGCGGACTGGTAGATGGGATCCGCCGGCTGATGAAGGAAAAATTACAGCTGACCCTGTCGGTGTCCCTTCACGCCCCCAATAATGAGATCCGCTCCCGGTTAATGCCGGTTAACCGCCGATGGCCGGTGGAGGAATTGCTGGAGGCCTGCCGGGAATACATCGACGCCACCGGACGGCGGATCTCCTTCGAATACGCCATGATTGCCGGGGTCAATGACAGCGATGCCTGTGCCAAGGAACTGGCCCGGCGGGTCAAAGGCATGTTGTGTCATGTCAACCTGATCCCCGCTAACGAGGTGGAGGGCAAACAGCATAGACGCAGCAGCCGGGAACGGCTGGCGGCCTTCAGTGGGATCTTGGAAAAGAGCGGTATTACGGTTACCGTACGGCGAACCCTTGGCGCCGATATCAGCGCCTCCTGCGGACAGCTCAGACGGCAGTGCGCAAAATCGCCGGAGAAAACAGGAGACATGCAGACTGAGGTAAAATCAGCTGAACGGTATGAAATCTATCCTGGAAGGGAGGAATGACCATGAGAGTGATTGGCAGGACCGATACCGGACGAGTACGGCCTAACAACCAGGACGCCTTCATCTGCGGCCGTCTGTCGGCTAGTACTTCCTTTGCGGTGGTATGTGATGGTATGGGCGGCGCCAATGGAGGCAATGTAGCCAGTGCCATCGCGATCAAGGTGATTTCGGACCGGATTGTGGACACCTACCGGGAAGGAATGAATGAAACATCCCTGAGGAATATGCTGGGATCCGCTATTTCCGCCGCCAATATCGAGGTGTTTGACGCGGCCATGGAGAATTTGGATCTCCGGGGCATGGGAACCACGGTGGTAGCGGCAGTGGCGGATGAAAAGCAGGTATTTATCGCCCATGTGGGTGACAGCCGTGGATATATGGTGACCTCGGACGCGATCCGGCAGGTTACCAGGGACCATTCCATTGTCCAGGCTATGGTGGAAAAAGGCCAGCTGACCCAAAGTGAAGCCAAAAATCATCCCCGGAAGCACTTCCTGACCCGTGCGTTAGGGGTGGAAGAAACGGTAGACTGCGAATTTACCCAATGTGATTTCCCGGAAGGCGGCATTTTCCTTATTTGCACTGACGGTCTGACCAATATGGTGGAGACCGATGACATATATGCTGTGATTCATGCATCCTCCTTTGAGGATGCGCCGGATAAATTGGTCGCCGCAGCCAATATGGCTGGAGGCAGTGACAATATCACGGTAGTACTGATGGCCGGACAGGAAACCAGCGGGAAATCGAGTCAGGAGTGATGAACCATGGATAAGTATATTGGCAGACGGCTGGACGGCCGTTACGAGATCAAAGAGATCATTGGCGTAGGCGGTATGGCCTATGTCTATAAGGCTTATGATACGATTGATGACCGGGTTGTGGCGGTGAAGATCCTGAAGGACGAGTATCTTGCCAACGAGGAATTTACCCGCCGGTTTAAAAACGAATCCAAAGCTATTGCGATCCTGTCCCACCCCAATATCGTCAAGGTATACGATGTGAGCTTTGGGGAACGGCTCCAGTATATTGTGATGGAATACATTGATGGGATCACCCTGAAGGAATATATCGATCAGCAGCGGGATATCAAATGGAAGGAAGCCGTACATTTCACAGTTCAGATCCTGCGCGCTCTGCAGCATGCCCATGACAAGGGAATCGTACACCGGGATATTAAGCCCCAGAATATTATGCTGTTGCCGGATGGCACGATTAAGGTGACGGATTTCGGTATCGCCCGTTTCTCCCGTCAGGATATCCGTGCCACCAGCGCTACAGATAAGGCTATCGGATCGGTACACTATATTAGTCCGGAGCAGGCCAGAGGCGAGATTACCGATGAAAAAGCGGATATCTATTCTGTAGGGGTTATGCTGTATGAGATGCTGACAGGCCGTCTCCCGTTTGAAGCGGATAATGCCGTGTCGGTAGCCATTATGCAGCTGCAGTCGGAACCAAAGCTTCCCCGGCAAATCAACCCTGCTATCCCGGAAGGGCTGGAAGAGATTACAATTAAAGCCATGCAGAAAGACCCTTCCAAACGGTATCAGACCGCAGCGGAAATGCTGTATGATATCGATGAGTTTAAGCGCAATCCCAGCATCCATTTTGAGTACAAGTATTTTGTGGATGAGACCCCGACTAAATTTGTTGAGGCCATTACCAGGGTGAAAGGGGAGACTTCTCCTGTGGAAACCGGGGAACTGGAACCGGTGGAGGAAGAGGAAGAAGAGGAAAGAAAAGGGCCTCCCGTGATCCCGATCTTGTTGGCGATTGCCGGGGCGTTTGTATTGGTGGCCATCATCTTTGTGGTGATCGTTGTGGTCAATAAAGTGATTAGCCCTGACACCGGAACGAAAGAAGAGGTGGTTGTCCCGCTTTTTATCGGGAAGAATTATAACGAGGACATTGCCAATAATCAGGAATATCTGGCGAACTTTGATTTTACTACTCCTAAGGAGCAGTACGATGATTCCCCTGCCGGCACCGTGTTGGATCAAAGCGAAGAAGCCGGTAAAACGATGAAGGTAAAACAGCGTCCTATTACCCTGACCATCAGCAAAGGACCTAACATGAAGCCCATTCCCGATGTGAAAAATCAGCATCAGGATATGGCGGCCCAAATCCTTAGATCCGAAGGCTTTGAGGTTTTCTATTCCCAGATGAGCAGTGACGAGGTACAAAAGGGCTTTGTGATCAAGTCCATACCCGGATATCCGGAGTCCGCCGCGGTCGGCAGCGCCATTACCCTGGTGGTCAGCAATGGTCCCGAACCGGTGGCGGATGTACAGGTACCGAACGTGAAGGAAGTAGCCCAAGATGAGGCTATACGGCAGCTGACAGAAAAAGGATTCCTGGTGGTTCCCGAGAATATTGAGGTGAAGAACCATCCGTCTTATCCTGCCGGCACCGTGATTTCACAGACGCCTGCGGCGGATGACATGGCGCAGCCTGGTACTGAAGTCAAGCTGGTGGTCAGCAGCGGCTACCGTGATTTGACTATTAGTGTACCCCTGCCGACGTATGTGGATTTTCCCGTGGATCTGAAGGTGTATATCGATGGTGTGGAGTCTTCAAGCTTTACAGACCTTACCGGTATTTTGCCCAATATAAAGCGCACGATGGATTTTAACCTGACGGAACAGAAGGCCAGTTATCAATTTTCGGTACGGATATCCAAAAGCGGGGAAAATGATTTCGTGTCTTACGCGGAGTACGAGGTCAACGGCAGTACCGGTACTGCCGAGCTTAAGACCCTGAATGACGATATCTATGAGA
>CALWMQ010000141.1 GCA_944382025.1 uncultured Clostridia bacterium
GGGTCCAACTGGCCCGACCGGTGCAACCGGCGCTACCGGGGCAGCCGGTCAAAACGGCACAATGGGCCCAACCGGCCCGTCTGGCCCAACTGGGGCCACTGGCCCGTCTGGCCCGACCGGGGCAACCGGCCCTACTGGCCCGACCGGTGTGACCGGCCCGTCTGGCCCGACCGGTGTGACCGGCCCCACTGGCCCAACCGGTGCGACTGGTCCAACTGGCCCTGCGGGAACAGATGGAGCTACAGGCGCTACAGGGGTAGCAGAGACTATTGCCATACGCAGTATCAGAACGGGAGAACCGGGGACAAATGCCAGTGCCACCGATGTAGGTGGATCACCAAACCATATTTTGGATTTTGTGATTCCGCGAGGCGCCGATGGAGCAACCGGCCCCACGGGTCCAATGGGACCCGCGGGACAAGATGCCAATGCGGCAGAGCATGCAGGTGTACAGCAGATGAGCAACCTGCTTGAGCAAATTGTTCAACTATATCCTCAAAACAATTTAATGGTTTCTATGGAAAGCGGTTACAATGTCAGCGGTCGTGACGGATCCCTGATTCCAGACAATGCCGCAAATGCCGGGCTATTGCAGCTGACCGATGTCCAAGGCACTGCCCAGAAAGCGGTATCCATCTGCCGGATTGCTTCAGTACGGGTTATTGGCGCTGTCTATAACAACGCTATTTCCTATTTGCCGGAACCGACCCCAACACCTACGGGGTACGGAGCGGATTTTCAGGAAGCTATTCGCTCTTATCTGCCGGTCGGAACCGCTGGCGTGAGTGCCAATGCCGGTGGGCAGACAGTTGGGCAGGGAACCGTCCTGCGTAACGAGTACGGCGTATTGGTGTTAGCGGGAGATAATAACAGCGATCCTACCTTTATTGCCACCTGCAAAATAGAATCCGTGGATAAATAGTAGGTATATAATTACAGCAGAGGAGTCCCTCAGGGGCTCCTCTCAGCTTTGTGTATTTGATAGTATGTACAATAGAACCAAGGTCCGAATACAGTCCTCCGGTCAAAGACAGAAATCAGAGTTTCTATCGTTTTACAGAAACATGGGTACAGCCATCAGCCATGCGCTATTTTGGAACCGCCTGATTTGCCTGAAGCGGATAGGATTATTGGGCACTTTGTAATGTTATGACCACCAGTTCCGGGCGGTTGAAGAGCCGCAGAGGAAAAAGGCTGTTTCCAAGGCCGCGGCTGACCAGCAGAGTAGTTCCATTTTCCTCATACATTCCTGCGTCATATCGGGGCAAAAGCCCCTGATTAGGAGCGAAAAGCCCACCGATATATGGAATGCGGATCTGTCCGCCATGGGCATGACCGGAAAGCACCAATTCAATGGGATACTTTTTATATAACTCCATTAATTCAGGACGATGGGAAAGCAGAATAGTAAAATCTTCCTGAAAGGATTCTGAGGATAAAAACTCCTCCATCTCCTGGGTATCGGTGCCCTTGGGGTGTTGGGAGGATAAGAAACCGGGATCCCGTACTCCCAGCACTTCTATGGAGTCTTGCCCCAGGGTATAGCGGACAGAAGCGTTATCCAATACCGTCACACCGGCCTTGATCAGCTGGTCCCGCAGCTCCTGATATTTCCCGGACCAAGCCTCATGGTTACCGGGGACATAGTATACCGGCACCAAGGATGTCAGCCGTTCCACCAGATCCATGGCGGGTTTTGCATTGTAGCGGCGCCGGTCAATGAGATCCCCAGTTATGACGACCAGATCCGGATGAATCTTTTGGATTTTCCTTAGTAAGGAACTCTGATTGGCGCCAAAGCTTTTGTTATGCAGGTCTGACAGATGGAGGATGGTAAAACCATCAAAAGCGGGGGGGATTTTTTCATTGGCAAAGGTATGGTAGGAAACGACCAGGCTGTTGTTTTGCCAGAAGCAAAATAGGGCTAGTAACCCGATGAATGCGGCCCCGTGAACCAGGCGCCAAAGAATACTGAAAATATTTTTCCCGGACAGCATATATGGACACCTCCTTGCCGGCTTTTGAGGATGGGGTTGGCTGGGATGGTTTTGAAGGAAAAAGCCCCCGTTCCAAGGAACGGGGGCTTTTTGGCTGCGGAACACGGATTCGAACCGCGACAAACAGATTCAGAGACTGTCGTGCTACCCTTACACAATTCCGCAATGTACTGCAGAGCGTTATCTATTATACCGGATAATTCAGTTTTGTCAAGGGTGTTCGCAAAGATTTTTTCCATTTTTTATTCAATTATGCGAAACCGAAAAAAATATCTCCTAGCAAGGAAATCAGGTAACGCCGGAAAAAGGGAGAGTCTCTGACAGGGAAGCCGCCGGAAGGCGATTGCCTCCCGGCGGCGGCAGCCCTGTTCAGGCTGAGTTTGTGCGATAGGATTCCTTGAAAGGCGGAACCTTCAGCAATCTCTAAAAGGAGAAAGGTAATGATTACTTCAGGCCGTTCTCATACTGCTGGATCATCTTTTTGACCATCTGGCCACCGATAGAACCAGCCTGTTTGGAAGTCAGGTCGCCATTGTAGCCCTGTTTCAGGGTCACGCCGACTTCATTAGCAGCTTCCATCTTAAAACGGTTGAGACCTTCGCGAGCTTCGGGAACCATAGATTTGTTGCTAGCCATAATGAATACACTCCTCAATTTTTCCGCGGCGTTGAGCCGCTGTTTATTCCTTGCGTTTGCATTCATTATTCTGAGCCAGGCAACGTAGATCATACAAGTAAGTTTTTGCCAAATTTCACAGAAGAAAGATCTTATGATTCAAATTTTGAGAAGATATCCAGTAAAGAGACGATTCTGGAATAGTATCCGCTTTTTCTTTTTAGAAATACAAAAAACAGAAGACAGGGAATGAAAAAACATAAAATTCAGCAAAACATTTTGACCCGTCTTTTGAAAAAAGCGGCCAAATATCGGGAAATGGATAACAAGATATTGGCGGATGCACAGCTGCTCAGCCGCCGCCTGATTGAGCAAGGCAGTGAAAGGCCATCAATAACATCTTTGGCCGTTAGAAAGAGCGGCCGGGAGATAGCCTGATGATTTTCGTTTTCCTGGTGGGTACAGGTATAGTAAAAAGCGGGATGGTGCAAAGCATCCCAAACATTAGACGGCAGGAGCAGCGCACTGCCAACCATCCGGGAAAATCGGAGGAAAAACCTAAGCCTTAGAGAAAGAATAACGAGTGACACTGTCGAAACTTTCCCCGGCCCGCAGGATGGTGGAGGGGAAGGTTTCATGGTTAGGGCTGTCGGGAAAATGCTGGGTTTCCAGGCAGAAAGACGGATATTTCCCGGGAATGCATCCATTTTTCCCGGGGAGATTCAGTCCGGGAGAGGTATAGAGCTGTACGCCCGGCTGGTCGGTCCAGCAGTCCATCCGGATACCGGAACGGGGAGAGAAGGCACTGGCGGCATGTTTCATCTCGCCGGAAGGCCCTAACACGAAATTATGATCATACAAGCGGCCAAAGAGCTGAGGATGCTGGGCACCCATATCCCGTCCGATAGGTTTGGCCTGCCGGAAATCAAAGGGGGTATCATCAACGGGGAGTAATTCGCCTGTAGGGATAAGATGGGCATCCACCGGGGTAATCGCGTCGGCGTACAGAGTCAGTTCGGTATCCAGTATATCCCCGCCGTCATAGCCGGCCAGATTGAAATAGGAATGGTTTGTCAGGTTGAGGATGGTATCTTTATCGCATTCAGCGTGGTAAGTAATTTCCAGGGTATCATCGGGCAGTACGGAATAAGAGACACAGACAATCATGCGTCCGGGATAGCCCATTTCCCCATCTTCCGATACCAGGTACAGTTTCAGCGTGGGGATGGGTTCTACCTGCTCAATCACAGGGATCCAAACCCGGGTATCGAATCCCAAAGGTCCGCCATGGAGGTGGGTAATGTTCTTTTCGTTGCAGGCGACCCGGTATTCATCCCCATTGAGGAAGAAGCGACCCTGGGCGATCCGGTTGGCGTAGCGACCGATGGTAGCTCCCAGATAGCCATCCCTGGTCCGGTAGTCCTCCAGGGAGTCATACCCCAGTACCACATCCCTTCCGCCATAATTCAGATGGGTGAGGGTAGCCCCATAGGTGATCACTGTAGCGGACAGGCTGCCGGAACCGGTGAGGGTAAACTGATTGACAAAGCGGCCGTCGGGCATCTGTCCATAGGATTCGGAAAGGATCGACATAATAACACTCCTTTATTTAGTGATATGACAATATTCTGAGTATACCCGCCTTGAGAGCAAGTGTCAATGGCATAGTTTCCATTTCGGCATTTTTCTGATATACTGGGATACAGATTTATGGAAGGGGACCAAGATATGCGGTATACCGCCATACGGGAAGCGAAGTTCATAGCCCGGCCCAACCGGTTTATTGCCCGCATATGGGTGGATGGGCGGGAAGAGATTGCCCATGTGAAGAATACAGGGAGATGTAGGGAATTACTGGTACCGGGGGCCAAACTGTACGTACAGCATCACGATTCCCCAGCCCGGAAGACAGCTTGGTCAGTGATCGGGGTACAAAAAGGAGAACGGCTGATCAATATGGATTCCCAGGCGCCAAACCAGGTGTGGGAGGAGGCGCTGAACGCGGGGTTAGTGTTGCCGGGGCGGGAGGAACCAGTAACATTTTGCCGCCGTGAGGTGACGTCTGCCGCACTGGTAGCGGGCAATATGGTCCGTTCACGGTTCGACTTCGCCCTGGCCTGGAGGGATGGCAGGGCTGGCTTTCTGGAGGTGAAGGGTGTAACTTTGGAACAAGATGGGATAGCCCGATTCCCGGACGCCCCTACCCAGAGAGGGTGCCGGCACTTGGAAGAATTAGCGATCTTGGCTGAAAAAGGATACTATACCGGGGTAGCGTTTGTGATCCAGATGGCCGGGGTGGATCGCTTTGAGCCTAACGACGCCATGGATCCGGCTTTTGGAGAAGCGTTGCGGGAGGCTAAAAAAGCAGGGGTTCAGATACTGGCTTATGACTGCAGTGTGACCCCCGATAGCCTTCAA
>CALWMQ010000142.1 GCA_944382025.1 uncultured Clostridia bacterium
GATTGCATCTAAGCACAATCAAAGCGGTATGAGGCGACGCCGCAGCCGGTCTGGAAACGGGAGTATCGGACGGCTGTGAAAAACCCTTTGCGGAGGGCGCTGCTCAAAGTACCGCGGTTGCCCGTCCGGATGCTGCCAGGCGCCTTTTGACGAAAGACACTCGCAGGTTCCCGGGAAACTTCCGTATATGGCCTGCCAGCCATATATACACCGCAAAGGGGGATGCAGTTATGAGTACAAAAGAAATTATTTCATTAAAGGACATCACCGTGTCGTTTGACGGGGAACAGGTGTTGGATCATTTGAATCTCAACATCTCAGACGGCGAATTCGTAACCCTGCTGGGGCCTTCCGGGTGCGGAAAGACTACCACGCTGCGGATTATCGGCGGATTCGTCACCCCGGATCACGGGGATGTCCTTTTCGACGGGAAACGGATCAACGATGTGCCTGCCTATAAGCGGCGGGTCAACACTATTTTTCAGCGGTACGCCCTGTTTCCGCACCTGAATGTGTTCGAAAATGCGGCCTTCGGCCTGCGGGTTCAGAAAAAGAGCAAAGCTGAAATTCAGGAGACGGTGACCAGCATGCTGAAGCTGGTTAACCTGACGGGATTTGAGAAGAGACGGGTAGATACCCTGTCCGGCGGCCAGCAGCAGCGGGTAGCCATCGCCCGGGCCTTGGCTAACCATCCCAGCGTGCTGCTGCTGGATGAGCCCTTGGCCGCCCTGGACCTGAAGCTCCGCAAGGACATGCAGGTGGAACTGAAAAATATTCAGAAAAGCCTGGGGATCACCTTCATCTACGTAACCCACGACCAGGAGGAAGCCTTGTCCATGTCAGACACTGTGGTAGTCATGGACAACGGTAAAATCCAGCAGATCGGCACCCCCCAGGATATCTATAACGAGCCCCGCAATGCCTTTGTGGCGGATTTTATTGGGGAGAGCAATATACTGGACGGCATTATGCATGAGGATTACCTGGTGGAATTTTTCGGCCGGAAATTCAAATGTCTGGACGCCGGTTTTGCTCCAAAAGAACCGGTGGACGTGGTGATCCGGCCAGAGGATATCGATATTGTGGAACCGGAAAAAGGCCACCTAATCGGTACGGTGACCAGCAATACGTTTAAAGGGGTACATTTCGAAACAATCGTGGATTTCAAAGGGTTCAAATGGATGATCCAGACCACCGATTACTATCCGGTGGACGCGGTGATTGGTATCGTGCTGAATCCCGAGGATATCCATACTCTGAAGAAGTCCGAATATTCGGGGATGTTTGGGGACTACAGCTCCTATTCCGAGGAATTTGACGAGATGGCCAATCCGGAAGTGGACCTGACCGAGGATAGCGGCGAGGAGGGGGAGAACTGATGAAATCCCGGTCCGCCGCCGCTCCTTTCGGTATCTGGATGGCCCTGTTTACCATCGTGCCTTTGGCCATTGTGGTATGGTTCGCTTTTACCGACCAAAACGGTGATTTTACCTTGTCTAATTTATCGGCTATCGGCGAACACGCGGGAGCGTTCGGCCTGTCCATCGCTTTAGGCGCTATAGCTACCATCCTGTGTCTGGTGCTGGCTTATCCGCTGGCGTACAGCATTTCCAGGGTATCCGAGAGGGCTCAGCAGACTATGGTGATGATTATCATGCTGCCTATGTGGATGAATTTCCTGCTGCGGACCTATGCCTGGATGTCTATTCTGGAAAACAACGGTTTTATCAATCAATTCCTGCGCCTGATCGGCGTGCTGGGTGAGGGGCAGTCCCTGCCCCTGATCAACACCAACGGAGCGGTGGTGCTGGGGATGGTGTATAATTTTCTCCCCTTTATGGTGCTGCCTCTGTATTCAGTGATGGTGAAAATTGACCGCCGGGTGATTGAGGCGGCTCAGGATCTGGGCTCCAATGGATTCCAGGTACTGTTCCGGGTGATTTTCCCTTTGTCCGTCCCCGGGATCCTCAGCGGTATCACCATGGTATTTGTCCCGGCTGTAAGTACTTTTGTGATTACCAAGCTGCTGGGCGGGAGCAAGGTGATGCTGATTGGCGATATCATCGAAAGCAGCTTTATCGGCCACGGGGCGAATTATCATGTGGGTGCCGCCCTTTCTCTGGTGCTGATGATCCTGATCCTGATCTGTATGGCCTTTACCAGTCTGGTAGATAAAGGCGAGGATGAAGGAGGGATGATGGCATGAAGACCCTTTCCAAGATCTATAACGCCCTTATTTTTGTTTTCCTATACGCACCTATTTTGGTGCTGATTATTTTCTCCTTTAATGATTCCCGGAGCCGGGTGGTATGGAACGGTTTTTCCCTGCGCTGGTATGAGACCCTGTTCCAGGATACCGAACTGCTGGATTCTCTATGGCTGACCTTGACCGTAGCGGTGACCGCGACGGTGATATCCACTTTGATCGGGACTGCCGCCGCGGTGGGGATTCACGGTATGAACGGGCGGCTGCGCAAGGTTTTCATGACGGTAAACAACATTCCCATGGTGAATCCGGAAATTGTTACCGGTATCGCGTTGATGCTGCTGTTTGTTTTCATTTATCGGGCCACCGGTATTTTACAGCCTGGTTTCGCGGCCCTGCTGTTATCCCACATCACGTTTTGTATCCCCTATGTGGTGCTTCAGGTAATGCCAAAACTTCGACAGACGGATAAGCACTTGTACGAAGCGGCGATGGATCTGGGATGTCATCCTTGGTCAGCCTTTGCAAAAGTGGTCATGCCAGAGATTATGCCGGGTATTGTTACCGGCGCTCTGATGGCGTTCACCATGTCGCTGGATGATTTTGTCATCAGCCTGTTTACTTCGGGAGAGTCGGCGCAGACCCTTTCCGTGACCATATACGCTATGGTGAAGCGTCGGGTTACCCCGGAAATTAACGCGTTGTCTACACTGATGTTTGGTACGGTGCTGATCCTGTTGATTCTGGTGAATGTTCTCCAGATCCGGGGCAAGCCCAAACAGACGGCTCAGTGATGGATAGAAAATTTTTGTAAGGGAGATAGGTAGTTGAAAAAAATCGTGTTGTTTCTGTTGTCGGGAATGCTGGTGCTTTCTCTGTCCGCCTGTGGTAATGGACAGGGGGGAGAGGGGAAAACCCCTCAGTCGAATGTAACGCTGAATGTATACAACTGGGGCGAATACATTGATGATGAGGATTTTCGGGTGAATGACCAGTTTACCAAGGAAACTGGCATTAAGGTGAACTATAAGAATTTCACCGACAACGAAAGCATGTACGCTGTACTCAGCAGCGGAGCGGCTAATTATGATGTGATTTTCCCTTCGGATTATATGGTAGGAAAGCTGATACGGGAAAATATGCTGGCCAAAATCAATTTTGACAATGTGCCCAATTTTGAGTACATTGATGAATCGCTGAAAAATCCGGCCTATGATCCACAGAATGAATACAGTGTCCCTTATACCTGGGGTACGGTAGGGATTTTCTATAATACAAAATATGTGGATGCCGCTGACTTGGAACAGGGCTGGGATCTGTTGTGGGACGAAGACTATGCTGGTAAAATTTTTATGTTTGATAATCCCCGGGATGCTTTCGGTATCGCACTAGCCAAGCTGGGGTATTCCATGAATACCGAGAACCCGGATGAATGGCAGGCTGCCTATGAGGAATTGGCGCGGCAGAAACCTTTGCTTCAGCAGTATGTGATGGATCAGGTTTATGATAAAATGATCAATGAGGAAGGCGTTATTGCGCCATATTATTCCGGCGATGGCATAATTATGATGGATCCGGAGGAGGGCAATCCTGATATCGCCTATTTTGTGCCCGAGGAGGGGACAAATCTGTTCGTGGATGCCATGTGCATTCCGGCCAATGCCCAGCATAAGACGGAAGCGGAGATGTACATTAACTTCCTGTGCCGGACGGACGTGGCCAAGGCTAATGCCGAGTATATCGGCTATTCCACCCCGCAGACGGAGGCACGGGCGCAGCTGGACCCGGAGATAGGGCAGAACCCGAATTTTTACCCCCCTGAAGAGGTACTGGAAAATACGGAAGTATTTCTTACCCTTCCTGACGAGACCAATGCTCTGATGGATTCTCTTTGGATGACGCTGAAGAAATGAGCAATAGGGTAATGGGTGAATAATAAACGGTTCCGGGAGGAACAGCCAGAAATACAGCCATTAGGATAAACAAGAGGGAAGCTGGTTTCCAGACAAAGGAAACCAGCTTCCCTCTTGTTATTCAGGCAGTTAGAGTTGTGGGCGGGTCAACCTTTTTCAAGAACAGGATTACTTTAAAGAGATCGCCGTCAATTTGGATATTCAGGACGCCATGCTGTAATTCCATCAAACTTTTGGCGATAGACAGCCCAAGGCCGCTTCCCTCCGTGTAGCGGGAAGAATCCCCGCGGACAAACCGCTCGGTTAGTTCATCAGGCTGGATGTTCAAGGCCTCGCGGGAAATGTTCTTAATGGAAATAATAGCGTCTCCCGGGGTATCCAGCAGATCCACATATACCCGGGTACCGTCCAGAGCATACTTGACGGCGTTACCAAACAGATTATCCAGTACCCTCCACATATGGCGTCCGTCTGCCAATACGGTAACTGGATGGTCCGGCAGTCGGCATAACAGCTGAATATTCCGTTCTTCCAGGCGGGATTCGAACTCTCCGCCGGCCTGTTTGATGAGTTCGCTGATATTCAGCGGTTCCAGGTTTACGGCGATATTGCCGGAAGTCACCTTGGAAGCTTCTACCAGATCCGCCATCAGTTGGGCCAGGCGTTTGGATTTCTTTTCCAGGATCCCGATATACTCCAGGGCTTTAGGATCCTCAATCTGTGTATTTTTCAGCAAGTCCACATAGGAAATAATGGAGGTCAGCGGTGTTTTAATATCATGGGAAACATTGGTTATCAGCTCAGTTTTCATGCGCTCACTGCGGGTAGCGTTTTGTACAGCAATCTGAATGGCGTTTTGAGTGCTGTTAACATTACGAGCCAACTTCGAAAATACTGGGACGCTGGCGGGATCAATATAGGCATCCAGATCGCCTTCGGCCATTTTGTCAGTTACCTGGCGGATCTTTTTATACTGGATGGCGGCCCACACTACTAAAAAGCCGATATCAAAATTGATAATCAGCAGCCAAAAAAGGGAAATGCCTATGTGGGCCCCGGCGCTGATAAAAAGGAACAGCTGGAGAATGGTGAACAGGATGACCAGACCCATAGTTTTCAGGAATAGGGATGTATGGCGGGCAATGGCTTTTACCAGGCGCACCTGGAGATGTAGGAGGCTGGTTCTGTACGCGGCTTTGGCCTTCAGCTTACGGATCAGGGAGAGGCCAAAGGTAAGCGCCCATAGGCCCACCAGCGCCAGGCTGATGATCATGCCGGGCACGCTGTATAGGGAGGAAAGCAGCAGAGCCAATGCGGCACAAAGAAGCAGCAGATGCACTTCGGTTCATATTTTGTCGAACCCATTGAGTACAATGCCGTCTTGCCCTTCCTTATGGCCGGCAGCATAGGCCAGGAACAGATATAAGGCCAATGCTGCTGCGAAGGCAAACCCAAGGAGTGACAGCAAGGGATAGAGCCAGTCTTTTTTCCGGAGGAAATCATCCGCCTCCGCCCGATAATCATCCTCATAGGGGAGGCCTTCCCGCAGGCCGTAATGAAGGTTGTAACGGATTTGGGCAATGATGGTATCTCCGGCGTTTTCGGAGACGGTGATTCGTTGGTCGAAGGCAAAAGAAGAAAACGTCTCCCCCACGTTATCCGCCAAAGATCCTTCACCCTCCGCCATATTGCTGATCACCAGATTGCCTTCGCTATCCAATACCTGCCAGATAAAGTTACGGTCGCTGCCGCCGATAGCGGCTTTCAAGCTGTCCATCTGGTTTTGTTGGCCGGCAGTCAGTTCCTGCTGCTGGGATAGGACATAGAGGTCGAAATAATCGGTGACATTGCTGGTGTCCATGGACATACGGTTAAAGCAGCGGATAGTGTCCACATACTGATCCCTGGTGATTTGCTCATTAGCCAGCAGATTCAGAAATACGTAGCCGCCGACACACAAAAACAGCCCCAGCATGGTAATCAGTACCGCGGCGGTGATTTTCAGCGGGAGGCTTTTACGCAGCTTCACGGGAGTACCCCTTTCTCAAAGCTTTTCCATTTTATACCCGTGGCCCCAGATCACCTTGATATAGCGAGGATCCTTGGGATTGATCTCAATTTTTTCCCGGATATGTCGGATATGCACCGCAACAATGTTATCCGCTCCATAAGAGGGCTCATTCCAAACGCTTTCATAAATCTGTGAGCTGGAAAACACAAGTCCCCGGTTTTCCAGGAGATATTTGACAATTTTGTATTCCACAGGAGTCAGGGAGACTTCCTGACCGTCCACCATAACCCGTTTGGCGCCGTCGTCCAATTCCAAGCCGCCATTGACCATTTTTTCGCCATTGTCAGACGGGGCAGGGGATATGCCAAAGTTATGGAACCGACGGAGCTGGGATTTCACCCGGGCAATCAGCTCCATAGGATTAAAGGGCTTAGTAATATAATCGTCCGCCCCAATATTCAGGCCTAAAATTTTGTCATTATCCTCGCTCTTAGCGGATAACATGATGATGGGGACATTCCGGCTCTCCCGCACCTTCATGGTAGCGCGTACCCCGTCCAGCCGCGGCATCATGATATCCATGAGAATGAGCTGGATTTCAGGATGGGATTCAACCGCCTGAATAGCTTCCAGACCGTCATGGGCCTGCAGGACAGTATATCCTTCAGCAGTCAGATAGATATCCACAGCTGAGGCGATTTCTTTATCATCATCACAAACCAAAATGGTTTCCTTCATATTGCCTCTATCCTTTCCTGTCTTTTCCCAACGTATGCTTATATAGCATACCACATTTTAACCGTTAGTACCAGCATGGCACAGGGGAAAAGCAGTGTTATTCCTGTTGATAAAATTAGTATAGCAGGTGATAGCAAAAAGCTCCGGTAGATTTTCTTAATTCTCAGTTAAGATCTTTGTGTTATAGGGAATGGATAGGGATAAAAGCCGGATAATTTTTAAGAGGATGAAGGCAGATAACCATAAAATTGTAAAATCAAGAGAAAATGCGCGATATATTGCGATATAACGAGAAAATAAGAGATAAACAGAATTGATTCAAGGCAATTAATCGCCGGATTCTTAATTTGATGGTTGAAGTTCATGTGACCGTGTAATATAATACAGAGGAACTTGAAAAAAGATCATTCGAACACATACGAAAGGTGGGGATATCATGATGGCCGTACTTCCGGGAACCAATATCCCGATGCCGCCGGATGGCGGTGAAAAGGGCTTTGCTCTTTTAGAGCCTGTTTTTGCTGTATCTCCGGGAGGGCTGACCTTGTCCCAGCTGTCGGAGATGACAGGACAGAGCGGCACCGCCATCCAAAACTGGGTGAAACGGGGTTGGGTCTCCAAGCCGGTTAACAAAAAATACGGAGAGCTTCAGGTAGCGAGGATATTGCTGATCAACCTTTTACGCCCAGCTATGCAGCTGGAAAATATTGTCCGGCTGATGTCGTACATCAACGGCAGTGTGGACGACCGGTCGGATGATATCATCCCGGAACCTGAACTGTATACCCTGATCTGTTCAACCATGATGAAAATGGATTCCCGGCCCGACCGCGAGTCTCTCATAACCCTCATCGGTGCGCAACTTGAGGGTTATGAGGGCCCCGTACCGGATGCCAGGGAACGGCTGATCAAGGCATTGACCATTATCCTGCTGAACGTCGCGGCCGCGGCGCTCATGCAGGAGGCTGATGGCCTGTGCCGGTCCATCGGTATCGGCGGGTAATCCCTTCCGCTGCGGCGGATGCGTATTGCCGGCAATATGTACAATTGACAAGAAAAGGAGGTATGCGTATGTTCGCATGGTGGGAAGAACTAACGCTTCTGCAGCAGATTTTTTATCTGATAGCCATTCCGTCCACCCTGGTGCTGATTATTCAGACCATTATGCTGCTGTTTGGCCTGGGACATGGCGGGGATACGGATGTGGACCATGACTTAGGCCATGATATTGGCCAGGATATGGATCCTGCCGGTACGGATGGCGCCTGTGATTTGGACCATGACTTTAGCCATGACGGTTGCCAGGATCACAGTTTGGATCATGACGCCGGCCTGCGGCTGATTACCGTACGGGGCGTGGTGGCGTTCCTAGCCGTCTGCGGCTGGGCAGGCGCTGCCCTGCTGGAGCTGAACCTGGCCCCTTTCTTAGCGGTGCCGTTAGCTGTATTAGCAGGTTTCAGCGCTATGTTTCTGGTGGCCGCGGTGATGCTGTGGCTGTCCAAAATGCAGCAGAGCGGTAATCTGGATCTACATAACGCTATTGGGCTGACCGGGGAGGTGTATGTCCCGGTCCCGAAGGGTGGAAAGGGAAAAGTTACTCTCGTGGTACAGGAGCGGTTCCTGGAACTGGACGCCACCTGCGATTCACAGGCTCTGACCACCGGCGAACGTATCCGTGTCATAGGGGTAACCCCTGACGATACGCTGTTAGTAGTGCCGTCTGATCCTTATGTTGTCCGCAATGACCATTAGTCATACAAAACAAATAAAAGAGGAGTGTTGAAGCATGAACCCGATTTTCGCAGCCCTGAGTATCCCTCCATCCGCGGTCATCATTTTAGTGGTGATGGTGCTGTTAGTCTTCAGTCTGCTGATGATCATGGTCTCCCGGTACCGCCGTTGCCCTTCCGATAAGATCATGGTCATCTATGGTAAGGTAGGGATGAACAAGGATGGTACCGCCCGGTCCGCCAAGTGTATCCACGGCGGTGCCGCCATGGTTTGGCCGGTTTTCCAGGCTTATGAGTACATGGATCTGACGCCTATGTCTTTGAGCGTGGATCTGAAAAGCGCCCTATCCCGGCAGAATATCCGTATCGATGTTCCCGCCCGGTTTACGGTAGCCATCTCGACCGAGCCCGGCACCATGCAGAACGCTGCCGAACGACTGCTGGGGCTGAAGGCGCAGGAGATCCAGGAATTGGCAAAGGACATTATTTTTGGTCAGATGCGCCTGATTATCGCCACGATGGAGATTGAGGAGATCAATACAGACCGGGATAAATTCCTGGCGGCGGTGTCTTCCTGCGTGGAGACTGAGCTGAAAAAGATCGGTCTGCGGCTGATCAACGTCAACGTCACCGATATCAGTGATGAGTCGGGATATATTGAAGCCCTTGGTAAAGAGGCTGCGGCAAAAGCCATCAACGAAGCCCGTATCCAGGTAGCCGAACGGAACCGGGAAGGTTCTATCGGTGAGGCGAATGCGGTCAGGGATCAGCGTATTTCGGTGGCGGCCGCCAACGCCTCCGCTGTGGATGGTGAGAACACCTCTAAGGCCAATGTAGCCAAATCCGACGCGACCCGCCGTGAGCAGGAAGCGGAAGCCCAACGGCGTGCCGTGACCGCTGAAAAGCTGGCTGAGGCGAAAGCGAAGGAAGAAGCGTATGCCGCCCAGCAATTGGCGGAGAAGGCCCGTGCGGCGAGAGAATTGGCTACACAGCAGGCGGATATTATCGTTAAAGCGCAGATTGAGAAGGAGAAAAAGGTACTGGAGGCCGAGGCCCAGGCTGAGCAGGCACGCCGGATGGCGCAAGGCGAGGCGGACGCTATTTATGCCAAGATGGCAGCGCAGGCCCGTGGTATGCAAGAAATCCTGTCCAAGCAGGCAGAAGGCTTCAGTCAAATTGTCAAAGCCGCCGGAGGAAGCCCGGATGCTGCGGTTCAACTGCTGCTGACCGATAAGATAGAGGAACTGACCAAAATTCAGGTGGAAGCCATCAAGAACCTGAATATCGACAAAATTACCGTGTGGGACAGCATGAGCGGTGAAAACGGGTCACCCACAACCGCGAATTTCCTGTCGGGCATGATGAAGTCCATCCCGCCTATGAACGAGATGTACAAAATGGCCGGGCTGAAAATCCCCGAGTTTTTGGGGAAGGAAGCGGAAGCGGATCAGACAGAGGCGCCGAAGGAAGAAGCAACTGAACAGTAAAGAAAGCTATGGGGATCCCGGCGGAGGCTCGCCTTCGCCGGGAACTATTTTTTAGTGGAGGGTGAACATATGGGGTTTGATCGGGCGTATATCAAGGAAATTTCCAAAGAGAAGCTTCGATATCAGGGATCCGGATCCGCTATTGGCGTAGGGTTCCTGATGGCGTTGCTTGGCGGGGAAACCTTAGGAAATACAGTTCGTATCAATTTTTCAGCCAATGGTGCTTCCATCAGGTTTCCCGCCAATGGCGCTTCCATCGGATTACCGGGCAATGGTTCAGCCAACGGGGATGCCTCTCCTGTTGTTCTGATCATGATTCCGTTGATCGTGTTGCTGGTTGCAGGGCTTGTCCTCTATACCCTGCTGTTGGGCAATGTGATTGCCAATGGCGGACGGGGATGGTTCCTGCGGTATTCTCGGGGAGAGAGGATTCCTGTAGGAGAGATGTTCGCATCCTTCCGGATCTATAAGCCGGTTTTATGCGTAACCGCCCTGCGAACCCTCTACTGTTTCCTGTGGGGATTATTCACCTGCGGTATTGGGTCTGTGGTGATGGGGTACGCCTATTCCATGGCAGATTATATCATCTACGAAAATCCCAACCTGACAGCCTCCCAGGCTCTGCGTCTGAGCAGGGTGATGACAGATGGCGAAAAATGGAATTTGTTTGTGTTTGAACTGAGTTATATTGGCTGGGAGCTGTTGTCCGGCCTGACCTGTGGCATACTGGGAATTGTTTATGTAACGCCTTATATGTATACTGCCCATGCGGGTGTTTACGATGAACTGAAGGATCAGGGAATCCGACAGAATCGTTTTACCTGGGCGGATTTTGGGCAGTATTATCCCGCTCCCGGGTACTGATATAGGGGAAGCTAAAGCGGCCGTACCCTTGGGACTCATATGTCCAGATCCTAAATCAGCGTTTTTATTACGGGCATTTTCCGTGCGGCAGTTATTGCCATGGTATCCTGGTTTTCTGGCACAGGGAGTGCCAGATTATTGTACGTGGTCTGTGTTCAGTATGAAGAAAAGCCGGTATTCCTTTACCGTGGAAAGGCGTGTAAAGGAATACCGGCTTTTTGTGTTTTTCATATAGGCTGGGCAGTTTAAATCTCCAATTCCACAATACTGCCGGATGCCAGGGATTTTTTGGGGTCGATGGCCCGCTGATTGGCGGATCCCCTGAAATGAAGAGACAGGGATTTTTGAGCCTCGATGTAGGGACCGTCGATGAGAATATCAGTTTCTTCCAGTAGTTCCCGCCATTCCGGACGTTCCTTCAGGTGGGCCACCAGATACTCAAAGGTATATCCGGTATAGGTAATAATATTTTTACCCATATCATGAACCTGCCGCGCCAGATGAGCCAACGGGGCGGCCTGTTCAAAGGGATCACCGCCGGAAAAGGTCATACCCGCCAACATAGGGTTTTTCCGGAAGGCGTCCAGCAAGCGGTCGGTATCCCCTTCATAACCGCCGGCAGGGTTATGGGTATTGGGATTATGGCAGCCTGGGCAATGATGAGGGCAACCCTGAGTGAAAACCACAAACCGGATTCCCGGTCCATCCACGATGGATTCCCGTATTACACCAGCCAAGCGGATTTTAGCCATGAATGAGGACCTCCTATTGGATAGAATCGGCGGACGGATAGGTCCGTCCGCCGATAGGGTATTGAGACAATCAAGCTCAAATTTGTTCCATGGACCCGTTCCCGGTTCCTAAGGAGTGTTTGACACGATCCTGCACCTCTGCGTATTTAGCGTCATTGAAATGATCCAAGGTGCCCACCAGATATCCTGTGATCCGCCTAATCCGTTCAAATCCGACATTTTCACCTAAAGCGGTTTCTTTTTTATTCTCAGACATATGGCATACTCCTTTATAAAATTTACTATTTTTATCGAACCCTGCGATAGAGAAGGGAGGACAAGCCTTAGCTGCAGGAACAGGGCATATTGGGATATAATTTCCGGAGTTCCCGGATTTTTTCTTCACTGAGGGCTTCGCCTTCCCGGCGGCCGCAGCGAGGGCAAACATCGCCGATGATACCGGTATAACCACAGACGGGATCACGATCAACCGGATGATTGATAGATCCATAGCCGATCCCAGCTTCCTTCATGGCACGTACCACCGCCTCAAAGGCCTCCAGGTTTTGGGAGGGATCTCCATCCAGCTCTACATAGGTGATGTGGCCGCCGTTTGTCAGATCATGGTAAGGAGCTTCAATAGCGATTTTGTCAAAGGCGTTGATATCGTAATACACCGGCACGTGGAAAGAATTGGTATAATAAGGACGGTCGGTAACACCAGGGATAACACCGTATTTTTGCTTATCCATACGGACAAACCGACCGGATAAGCCCTCAGCGGGAGTGGCGATCAGGGAGAAATTCAGGTTATACTTTTCGGAAGCCTCATCCATCCGTTTACGCATATAGCCCACAATTTCCAAACCCAGATTTTGGGCCTCACGGCTCTCGCCGTGATGGACGCCCAGAAGGGATTTCAGGCATTCCGCCAGGCCGATAAAGCCCAAGGTCAGGGTACCGTGCTTGAGCACCTCCCGTACCTCGTCATCAGGCCCCAGCTTGTCAGAATCGATCCATACCCCTTGTCCCATCAGGAAGGAATAATTGCGTACCCGTTTTTTACATTGGATTTCGAAACGTTCCAGCAGCTGGCCAATGATCAGATCGATTTTGCGGTCAAGCTCTTCAAAGAAGAAATCCACGTTGCCATGGCTGCGGATAGCGATACGGGGGAGGTTTACCGATGTAAAGGACAGGTTGCCCCGACCGAACACCACCTCACGGGAGGGATCATAGTGGTTGGCCATCACCCGGGTACGGCAGCCCATATAGGCGCATTCGGTATTGGGATTGCCGGGCTTGTAGTATTTCAAGTTAAACGGAGCGTCAATAAAGGAATAGTTGGGGAAAAGACGTTTGGCGCTGACCCGGAAGGACAGTTGGAACAGATCATAGTTGGGTTCTCCCGGGTTGTAGTTGATACCGTCCTTCACCTTGAAAATGTGAATAGGGAAGATAGGGGTCTCGCCATTCCCAAGGCCTGCCTCGGTGGCCAGAAGGACATTTTTGATCACCATACGGCCTTCCGGAGAGGTGTCCATTCCATAGTTAATGGAACTGAACGGAATCTGGGCACCGGCACGGGAATGCATGGTGTTCAGGTTATGGACAAAGGCCTCCATAGCCTGATAGGTAGCCCGGTCTGTCTCAATGGGGGTCCGTTTGACCACAAAACGATGGATTTTTCCGGCGGTTTGCTCATCGGTCAGGGAAGTCAGCCTTTCCAGCAGGGTGTTGTCAAAACCATTATCCTGTGCCAGAACAGGCTGGAGACCGGTTTCTTGTTCCAGGCTGTTCATTATTTCCTGAGCCTGGGTTGTGCCATCTTCTGTATCAGTCAGCAGTTCCAAAGCTTTTCCTAAATTCTGCCGGTACAGGCGGCGATAGGTTTTAGCCACGCCTTTGCCCATGGCATAGTCGAAATTGGGAATACTCTGACCGCCATGCTGGTCATTCTGGTTGGATTGGATGGCTATACAGGCCAAAGCGGAATAGCTGGCGATATCATTGGGTTCCCGCAGGAAGCCGTGACCGGTACCAAATCCGCCCTTAAACAGCTTGTCCAAATCAATTTGGCAGCAAGTGGTGGTGAGAGTAAGAAAGTCCATATCATGAATATGGATATCGCCGTTGCGATGGGCCTCGGAGTAGGCGGGATTCAGGATGAACATCTCATAAAACTGTTTAGCGCTTTCAGAACCATATTTCAGCATGGTTCCCATAGGGGAGTCCCCATCGATGTTGGCGTTTTCCCGTTTGATATCGTTGTCTTTCGCGTCCTGAAAAGTAAGGTCCTCCATGGTTTTCATCAAGCGGGTATTCATTTCCCGGATACGGGTACGTTCCGCCCTATAGAGGATGAATTCCTTGGCGGTACGGGCATGTCCGGTTTCAATCAGTACCCGTTCCACAGTATCCTGAACCTGTTCCACCGTAGGGGAGGTATCTCCCAACCGGCTTTCCAGTTCCGCCTGAACCTTTTTAGCCAGGCCCAGGGAAGTTTCATAATCATGGCCGCCGATGGCTTGGGCAGCCTTATAGATCGCGTTAGCGATTTTTTCTATATCAAAGGGTCTGGTACGTCCGTCCCGTTTCCGAATACAGGTAATCATCTTACTGAACCTCTCCTTCAAATCACACAATATATTGTATTCATTCAAACCGCAGAGATCATTATAAACAACATATGGAGTACTGTCAAGCGGTGAAAATGTAAAAAAACATCCAAAAATGTAGCACCAAATTTGGCGTTACATGTTTGGAGTTTTCCTTGACATAAAATAAAAAAGCTAGCGAGAAGTACAGACTGTGCCCGATGGAAAACAGTTGAAAAGGATTTTTGCCTTACGAAATGATTTAAAAAATCTGCCATTGTTGGGATATTGCTCTATGGATAAATGAATAATAAAACCATTACAACTGCAAAGCGGTTTTACTTTACAGAAGTTCGCCTAAATAAAAGATAGATTTGCTTAAATAAAGTAGAGAAATATGTCCTGTGGAACGGAAATGAATGATGTGATAACT